>DATBEN010000083.1:0-59691 GCA_036276055.1 Caulobacteraceae bacterium | reverse complement strand
GAACCGACTGTGCGCCGGCCGCCGTGATCTCAGGCCAGCAGCCCGCCGCCTTCGACGTTGACCACCTGGCCCGTCACATAGGTCTGCCGCATGAGGTAGAGATAGGCCTGCGCGATCTCCTCGGGTTCGCCCGCGTGCCCGACGGGCAGGCGCGCGGCTTCGGCGGCGTAGAGGGTTTCGCGATCCGCCTCCGACATGCCCGACCAGAGCGGAGTCTTCACGACGCCGGGCGCCACGCAGTTGACCCGCAAGGGCTTCAGCTCCACCGCCAGCGCCCGGGTCAGCCCCTCCATCGCTCCGCAGATGCTCGAAGCCGCCGCCCAGCCAGGCCCCAGCGGGCGCGCGCTGGCCGAACCCGAAGTGAACACCATCGAGCCGCCGGGGCGGATAGAGGCGCGAGCGCTCTGGGCGGCGCCCAGCGCGCCCCAGTATCGCAATTCGAAGAACCGCCGAACGTCCGCGAGGTCGGCCTCCAGGCCCAGGAGCTGTATCGAATCGCCGGCCGTATAGACCAAGTGCTCGAATGGGCCGGTCCGTTCGAAGAAGGCGCGCGTCGCCGCGGGGTCGGCGAGGTCGACCGCGCGCCCTTCGGCGGTCTTGCCCAGGACGGCGAGCGCCGCGTCCACGCGGGCTTGCGAACTCGAGCCGACGACAACCGCGGCCCCTTCTTCGACTGCGGCCCTGGCGACCGCGAGCCCGATGCCCGACGTGCCGCCGAGCACGACGATGCGTTGGTTCTTCAGTTCCATTTTCGTCTCTCCTCCAAGTGGACGCCGCAAGATCGCTCTTGCCTAAGGCCGAATCCAGCGCACCTTTGTCATGGTTGAATTGACGGAGAGTCATCCATGGCCTTCGACGCGCGCCTGCTCTCGGGGATCGGCGTCCTTGCCGCGGTGGTGGAGAGCGGCGGCTTCGCCAAGGCCGGCGAGGCGGTCGGACTGACGCCGTCTGGGGTCAGCCGGGCGATCGCGCGGTTGGAGGAGCGCGTCGGCGCCAGGCTGTTCGACCGCCATCCGCGCAAGGTGGCGCCGACCGAGGCGGGACGGCGCCTGCACGCCGAGGCGAGCCCCCTGCTCGCGGCCATCCTCGAAGCCGCCGAGGCGGCCGCCGACGATTCCGCCCGCGTGCGCGGCCGGCTGAAGCTGAACGTGGACCCGTGGTTTGCGCGCATCGTCCTGGCTCCAAGGTTGCCAGAGCTGCTGGCCCGATACCCCGAGCTTGCGCTCGAGCTGCGGATCACCAACGCCTCCGAGGAGATGTTCGCCGGAGGCGTGGATCTGGCCGTTCGGTTCGGGCCCCCGCCGGACTCCGCCCTGATCAGCCGCAAGCTCCTCGACACGCGGGTGATCACCGTGGCGGCGCCGGCCTATCTCGCGCGCCGGCCCCCGCCGCGCACCCCCGCCGAGGTCGCCGGACACGAGGTCATCCTCTTTCGCGATCCGCAGTCGGGTCGGCCGTTTGCCTGGGAGTACCATCGGGCGGGCGAGGTCATCGAGGTCCCGGTCGCGAGCCGCCTGGTGATGGACGACCCCTCCGTGGCCCTGGCTGCCTGCGAGGCCGGCTCAGGGCTGTTTCAGAGCTTCGAACTGGGGCTGGAGCCCTGGATCCAGACGGGCCGCCTGGTCCCGGTGCTGACCGACTGGTCGGAGGAGCGCTTCGCCCTCTACGCCTACTACGCCTCGCGTCGGCAGTTGGCGGCCAAGGTGCGCGCCTTTCTGGACTTCATCGTTCCTGGCGGATGAGCGGCCCAGATGTCGCGAATTGCTCAACAGCCCAATCGATGAAGAGACGCACTCGGGGCGAGAGCTGTCTGTTGCGGGGATAAAGGACAGACACCGGCATCGATGGGACGCGATAGTCCGCCAGCACGCGTTCCAACCGGCCTTCCGCGAGGTCGTCCGCGACGTGGAAGACCGGCATCTGAGCCAGCCCCAGCCCCAGCAGGACGCCGTCGCGGAAGCTTTCGGTGCCGGTGACCGAATAGGGCGCCGGAATGTCGCCTGCGCGGACCACCGCGCCGCTTGCTGATACGAACTCGAAGGGTCGGAGCGCTCCGGTGGTGATCGAGCGCAGGCCGATCTGTCTGTGCCGCGGCAAGTCGTGCGGCGTCTGCGGCCGGCCGAACCGCGCCAGGTAAGCCGGCGCCGCCACGGTGATCCGCTCCAACATGGTCACCTGGCGCGCGACCAGATCGCTGTCCGGCAGGACGCCAAAGCGCAGCGCGCAGTCGACGCCTTCGCGCACCACGTCAACCCAGCGCTCGCTCTCGCTCATGGCGATCTCGATCCCGGGATAGCGCTCGAAGAAACCAGGGAGGCCGGGCGTCAGGAAATGGCGCGCCAGGGTGCCCTGCACCTCGATGCGCAGCACGCCCTTGGGCGCCGCGCCGCGAAACGCGCCCTCGGCGTCCTCGACATCGTCAAGGATCGCCAGGCAACGGCGATAGTAGGCCTCGCCGTCCAGGGTCGGGCGCACGGTACGCGTCGTGCGCTGCAGGAGGCGAACGCCCAGCCGCTCCTCCAGCTGCCGGACCACCTGCGTCGCCGTCGAGCGCGGCACGCCCCGGTCGTGCGCGGCCTGGGTGAAGCTGCGCCGGTCCACAACCCGGGTAAACAGCCGCATCGCCTCCAGCCGATCCATATTGTTCGCCTTGAATGAACAGTGTTGCTGAATTCGCGGCGATTATACCAGGATTGCGAAAAGGTATCCTCCTCCCATCAGTCGAGCGCGAAGGGCGGCGACGAAACAGAGGACCCAGGATGCAACAGGAAACCACCAAGGTGGCGATCGTCACCGGCGCCTCGCGGGGCATCGGCGCAGCGATCGCGCAGCGCCTGGCGGTCGACGGCTTCACCGTCGTCGTCAACTACGCCGGCCGCGCCGCAGAGGCCGAAGCTCTGGCCGCGAAGATCGAGGCGGCCGGCGGGCGCGCGATCCCTGCCCAGGCGGACGTCAGCGATCCCGTCGCCGTCGCGAAGACGTTCGACGCCGCCCAGGCGGCATTCGGCGGGGTGGACGTGCTGGTCAACAACGCCGGCGTGATGAAGCTCGCGACGATCGCCGACAGCGACGACGCGCTCTTCGACAGCCAGATAGCCGTCAACATCAAGGGCGTCTTCAATACCCTACGCGAGGCGGGCCGCCGCCTGCGCGAGGGCGGGCGGATCATCAACCTGTCGTCCAGCGTCGTGGGTCTCTTCCAGCCCACCTATGGCGTCTACGCCGCCACCAAGGCCGCCGTGGAGGCGATGACCCACGTCATGTCCAAGGAGCTCCGCGGCCGCAGCATCACGGTCAACGCGGTGGCGCCCGGCCCGACGGCCACCGCTCTGTTCCTCGATGGTAAGCCGCAGGCGGTCATCGACCACCTGGCGAAGCTCGCCCCCCTCGAACGCCTCGGCCAGCCCGAGGACATCGCCGCTGCCGTCGCCTTCCTCGCGGGTCCCGACGGCGCCTGGATGAACGGCCAGGTCCTGCGCGCCAACGGCGGGATCATCTGATCCCGCCCCGGATCCTCCCCCGCGACGCGGGTGCGACGCGCGCGAGGGGGGACCCCGAAGGCGTGGAGGTGGCGGCCGCGGCTCGGGCGCCTTCACCAAGGGCGCCAACCACTTCGCGAACGCGGGTCGGCCTGTCGACGAGGCTCGCCTCGCAGAGTACGAGCCCAGTCCCTATGCCGGCTTCGCCGAACAGATCCAGAAGGCGTTCGCGGCGATCGTGCCGGACGATGCGGATCCCGCCGGCGTCGCCCCCAAGATCGTGGAGGTGGTGAACGCGCCGTTCGGGACGCGGCCGTTCCGCGTCCACTACGATCCCAGCCAGGAGCGCGCCGACGTGGGTTTCAGCGTACTGGACCGGCTGCGGGCCGAGATGCTCCACCGGGTCGGCCCGTCAGACCTGTTGCATCCCGCCCATCGCGCCTGAACTGGGATCGAGTCTGTCACAGCCCACCATCATCAGCCTGAGCCGGGGCCCGCCGGAGTGGCGCCCTGCCCCCGCCGCCCGCTAAAACCCCGCCATGCTGCGATTGACCGAGTTGAAGCTGCCGCTGGGCCATGAGGCGGCGGCGCTTGCGGCGGCGATTGCCGAGCGCCTGGGCTTGGCGGTCTATGAGCTGGTCGACTGGACCGTGGTCCGCCGCGCCCATGACGCGCGCAGGAAGTCCGCGATCCTGATGGTGTATTCGGTCGATGTCGCCGTGCGAAACGAGGCGCAGGTGCTGGCGCGGTTGGGCGGCGATACGCGCGTGCGGCCAGCGCCGGACACGGAGTATCGCTTCGGCGCCCGCGCGCCGGAGCCACCGCCGGGGCCCCGTCCACTGGTGATCGGGGCCGGTCCATGCGGCCTGTTCGCGGGGCTCATCCTCGCGCAGATGGGTTTGCGGCCGATCATCCTCGACCGCGGCAAGGTGGTCAGGGAGCGGACGAAGGATACCTGGGGGCTGTGGCGGCGCGGTGTGCTGGACCCTGAGTCCAACGTGCAGTTTGGCGAGGGCGGCGCCGGCACCTTCTCCGACGGCAAGCTGCACAGCCAGATCAAGGACCCGCGCCACCTGGGCCGCAAGGTGCTCACCGAGTTCGTCCGCGCCGGCGCCCCGCCGGAGATCCTGACCGAGGCGCGACCGCACATCGGCACCTTCCGGCTAGTGACCATGGTCGAGAGCCTGCGCGCGACCATCGAGGCCCTCGGCGGCGAATACCGGTTCCAGAGCCGGGTGGAGGACCTCGACATCGCCATCTCTGCGGACGGAAGCCGGCGCGTGCGCGGCGTGGTGCTGGAGGGCGGCGAGCATATCGCGGCGGACCATGTGGTGCTGGCGGTGGGGCACAGCGCGCGGGACACGTTCCAGATGCTGTACGACCGGGGGGTTCACGTCGAGGCCAAGCCGTTCTCGATCGGCTTCCGCATCGAGCACCCTCAGTCGCTGATCGACCGCGCGCGCTTCGGTCCATGCGCGGGCCATCCGGACCTGGGCGCGGCCGAGTACGCCCTGGCGCACCATTGCTCCAACGGCCGCAGCGTCTACAGCTTCTGCATGTGCCCTGGAGGGACGGTGGTCGCCGCGACGTCGGAGACGGGGCGCGTGGTCACCAACGGCATGAGCCAGTATTCGCGCAAGGAGCGCAACGCCAACTCCGGCATCGTGGTGGGAATCACCCCGGCCGACTATCCGGGCCATCCGCTCGCCGGCGTGGCCCTGCAGCGCCACTGGGAATCGCGGGCGTTCGTCGCGGGCGGGGAGACCTACGCCGCGCCGAGCCAGCGGGTGGGCGATTTCCTGGCGGGCCGTCCGTCGACGGAGCTGGGCGCGGTGATCCCGTCGTACCGGCCCGGCGTTCGGCCCACCGACCTCTCCACCTGCCTGCCCAACTACGCCATCGCGGCGATCCGCGAGGCCCTGCCCGCCTTCGGCAACCAGATCCCCGGCTTCGATGCGCCCGACGCCGTGCTGACGGGGGTGGAGACCCGCACCTCCTCGCCGGTGCGCATCACGCGGGGCCGGGACTTCGAGAGCCTCAACACCCTCGGCCTCTACCCGGCCGGCGAGGGCGCAGGCTACGCGGGGGGCATCCTCTCGGCGGCGGTGGACGGCATCGAGGTGGCGGAGGCGGTCGCGCGGAGCCTTGTGGGGGCGAAGGACGGGATCAGCACGCCGTTCCCGAGTGCGCCGTCAGGGCGTCGGAACCAGCCTTAGGCGATCGGCGAGGAGAAACGTCGGCGTCGACGTCGGCGGGCGGCGAGGCCCAGGGCGCCGAAACCTGTCAGCATGATCAGCCAAGTCGACGGCTCGGGGACGCTGGTTATGGCGCCGAACAATCCGTCTTTCTCGCCGTTGATCCCATCGGTGAAGAAGAGGACGTTCGGATTGCCGTCCCCATCTCCTCCACCGAAGGTCAGAGTCCACAGCCCGCCTGCCGTATTACCGACGCCGACGTTGATCGGAATCGTACCCACAAGCGCGCCTGTCGTGGGATTGAAGGCGTCAATTCCGCTGTCGACGAAGCTGAAGTTTCCGACCAGAAGGTCGCCGCCGAATTTCCCGAAGGAGGCCGGGGCGAGCGCGACGCCCCAAGGCGACGCCAGCGGCGCGCCCATCCCGCCAGGCACGACGACCTTCTCGAACACGCCGGTCTCGCTGAACTCCGCCACGGCTCCCTCGCCAGCGGTGGCCGCCGTCTGCAGGGCGTGCGTGTCCGGCGCGTACGTCACATAAACGTTCCCGGCGAGATCCCGCACATTGAAGGGGACGAGCCCAAGGCTCTTGATCGACGCCGGCGTGGCGAAGGAGCCCGGGAGGGTGGGCGCGAAGGAGCTGTTGAAGACGTCGATCGCTCCGGCCGCGTTGTCGGCGGCGTAGAGCATCGTATCCGCCTGGTTGATCGCCAATCCGGTGTAGAGAGCGCCCGGCGTGGCCGACTCCACGACGGCGCTGGTAAGCGGCGTGAGGCCGAGGTTCCAGGCGGAGATCTGGCCGTTGAGATTGGCGAAGATGAACAACGCTGGCGACCCATCGCCCAGCATGAAGGATGAAGAGCTGGAATTGGAGACCTGTCCCGTGGGGCCCTGGGGTCCGCTGACCGTCGTCGGGATGGCCACAGTCAGCCCCACCTTGGTGACGCTCGTGAAGCCCGAGGCCGAATAGAGGGTCGATGTATTGGAGGTCTGGTTCGAGACCCAGAAGGGGGTGACGCCAGGAATAAACGAGACCCCCCAAGGGTTCGTCAGGTCCGAGTCTGTCAGGGGCGCGAGCCCGCTGATGTCCGACACCAAGTTTGTCTGAACGTACGTGCCCGCCTCGGCGAGGCTCGCGCCAATGCAGAGCGCGCCAACGGCGACGACGCCTGCGATGAACTTGAACGGGGCCGATGTGGTCATGATGGGCAATCCTCCGGCGCAGGCCGCGCCTACGCAGCTTCTTGGCGGGGCGGCTCGCCACGCCGGTTCCACGACACAATTGCGCGCGTTTTATTCGGAGCGTGTCTGTCAGGCGGGCGGGGGCGGCGGCGGGCCAGGGGCGCCGACCGAGATTGTCGAACTCTGCGGTTTGACTGGGCGCGCATGAAGACGTTCGCTCCGCCCGCATGGCAGACGCGCGAGAAACCCGCGTTCGCGCTCTATGGTTCCATTCCGTACGTTGCGATTCGCCGGCGCGCCCGCCCTCGAACCGAGCGCTTAGCCGTTGCGGCGGCGCTCGTCTTCGAGTTCGCGGGCGCGGCGGCGCCAGTGGCGAGCGCGCAGGAGGGTGTCGAGGATCATCCAGGCGAAGGCGAGGACGCTGACGGCGTAGGCCGGCCAGATGTAGACGGCGTACTTGCCGCCGAGCTGCGCCAGGTCGCTCACGCCAGGGCCGCCTGGAGGGCGAGGGAGGTCGCGCGGCGGCGCCAGACCTCGGCGCGGGTCCGAGCCAGCCAGAGGGCGCCGAAGGCGAAGCTGTAGCCGGCGCCCATCAGGAGCAGCGGCATGAGGTAGACCGGAGCGAGGGCCGGCCCGCCCTTACGCAGGATGCTCTCGCCCTGGTGGAGCGTGTTCCACCATTCCACCGAGAAATGGATGATCGGCAGGTTGATGAGGCCGATCAGCGCCAGGATCTCGCCCGCGCGGGCGCTCTTGGCTTCGTCCTCGATGCTGGCCCTAAGGCCCAGGTAGCCCAGGAACAGCAGGAACAGCACCAACACGGACACCAGCCGCGCATCGCCCCACACCCACCAGGCGCCCCACATGGGGCGTCCCCATAGCGAGCCGGTGACGAGCGCCAGGCCGGTGAAGGCCGCGCCGAGCGGCGCGGCCGCCTTGGCCGCCTGGTCGGCGAGGGCGTGACGGAAGACCAGCGAGACGAAGCTCGCCGCGCCCAGGCAGGCATAGGCGAGCATCGCCGTCCACGCCGCGGGGACATGGACGAACATGATCTGGACCGTCTGGCCCTGCTGGTAGTCCGGCGGGGCCTCGAGACCCAAGACGAGACCGGCGCCGATCAGCGCCACCGCCGCCGTCCCGAGCAGCGGGGCGGCCCAACGCGAGAACGCCATGAAGCGCAGCGGGTTGGCCAGGAAGGCGAACATCCGCCCGCCCCTAGAGCAAACCCCGCTCAGACGGAACCGTCTAAGCGGGGATAATTTGCTCTGGACCTAAAGTGGAGAGCCTGATTCAGCGTTCGCATCTGTTCCGTGCGAACGCATCAGGCTCTCGCGCCGTCCGCACGGCGCTTACAAGCGCGCCGCGCAGAGGGGACTCGGCTACTCGTCGCCGCCCGGCCCGGGGCCGCCGCCCGGCCCGCCCTGGCCCATCTGGTCGAACTTGCGCTTCTGGTCGGGCGTGAGCTGACTGTAGAAGGCCTTGGTGGCCTGGACGCGCGTAAGCATCTGCTGGCGCACCTCATCCATCTGCGAGACCATGGCGTCGAGGCGCTGGGGCGTGTTCATCGACCGCATCTCCTGCTGGCGCTCATACATCTTGCGCTGGAAGTCGGCCGGCGGGGTGATGGACCGCACGAAATCCTGCAGCGCCCCTTCCTGGTCCGGCCGCAGCGCCAGATTCTGGCGAAACTGCTGCGCCATCTGCTGGGGAGACGGCGACTGGCCGTACTGGCCTTGCTGCGGCGGGCCATAGGGCTGGGCGGGGGCGGCCGCGCCGAAAAGAAGGACGGGCGCCGCAACGCTGGCGATGGCAAGGGCTCTAAGATTCGCCTTCATCTACTCAATCTCCGGTGCGGCAACCCCTCGCCGCTTGGCGATTGCACATAGGCCGTCCCTCGGAGCGGAGCAAACGCGCGGGCGCCTGACGCAAGCTAGGGCGTCAGGAAAGGGCATTCCGGCACGCCGCCGCCATGGCGAAGGGCGTGAGAGCGGCCGCGGCCAGGGCGTAGGCGGCGAGCATGGCCAGGGGCGTGATCCAGGGAAGGCCGCTCTGGAAGTTCTCGATCGCCGCGCCGCCGAAGATCACCGGCGGCGTCAGCAGGGGCAGGACGATCAGGGCGATCAGCAACCCGCCGCGCCGGCTGGCCAGGGCCAGGGCCGCGCCAGCTCCGCCCAGGAAGGCGAAGGCGAGGCCGCCCAGGCCGGCGACGAGGACCATGAGAGGCGCCGCCTGAGGCTTGGCCCCAAGGGCGATGGCGGCGACCGGAGCGGCGAGGGCCAGGGGGGCGCCGACCACCAGCCACTGGGCCAGGCACTTCACGGCCGCCACCGCCTCCAGCGGCAAGGGACCCAGGCACAGCAGGTCGAGCGCGCCGTCCTCGAAATCCCTCTCGAACATCCGCTCGAGCGAGAGGAGGCTGGCCAGGGCGAGCACAACCCAGGCGACGCCGCCGGCGACGCGGGCCAGTCGCGCCGGCTCGGGGCCGAGGCTCAGGGGGAGCATCACCGCCGCGCAGGCGAGGAAGCCAACGGCCAGGAAGGCGCCCCCGCCCCTGCCCCAGGCCAGGGCGAGTTCCCGGCGAAGGAGGACCCGGATCATGCGGCGCCCGACAAGGCGACGGGCCGCGCGGCGATGGGGAGGGGATCGTGCACGGCGGCGAGGATGAGGCCGCCGCCGGCCAGGTGCTCGGCCATCAGCTCTCCGACCAGCGCCCTGTACGCCGAATCGAGAGGCGCGAGCGGCTCGTCCAGCAGCCACAGAGGCCGGGGACTCGCGGCAAGCCGTGCGAGCGCCAGTCGCCGCCTCTGACCGGCGGACAGGGCGCGCACCGGCAGGCCGAGCAGCTGCGTCAGCCCCAGGCGCTTTGCGGCGATCTGGGCGGCGTCTGGCGCGCCACCAGTCCAACGGACCTGGAAATCCAGCTCCTCGCGGGCGCTGCGCCCACTCTTGAGCCCGTCCTGATGGCCCATGAGATGACAGCCGAAGCGCCGCGCGTCGTCGGCTTCGATCGGGCCGTCCGGTCCATCGAAGCAAACAGTCCCCGAGAGCGGCCGGATCAGGCCGGCCACCGCACGCAGGAGGGTGGTCTTGCCCGCGCCGTTGGGCCCGGTCAGGGCGATCGCCTCGCCGGCGTTCAGCGTCACGGTGAATCCGGACAGCAGGCGCCGCTCCCCGCGAGCCAGGGCGAGATCCTCGAGACGCAGGGCGACGATCAACGCCTCGGCGTCCCTGGGCGCGCCATCGTACGCAGCGGCGCCCGCCAAGGCTGAGCCGCATGGACGGGCGCCGGCGCAGGCCTTAAGAGGGCGCGGGCCGCGCGGGGACGACGCTGCGAGGTGCGGACGCTGTGTGTCCGCATCGGCTTGCGCGTAACGCCCTGCACCGATTTTCGGTCGGCCCTGAACAGTGGAAAGGATCCCCGAATATGCCGTCGCTGGACAGCTTCCAGACCCGCCGCACCCTGACCGTGGGCGACAAGACCTACGCCTATTACAGCCTTCAGGCCGCCGAGGAAGCGGGCCTGTCAGGCGTCGCGCGCCTTCCGGTCTCGATGAAGGTGCTGCTCGAGAACCTGCTCCGGAACGAGGACGGAGGCTCGGTCGTCAGGGAGGATGTCCAGGCGTTCGCCGACTGGGTCGACGACAAGGGCTCGGCCCAGCATGAGATCAGCTTCCGCCCGGCGCGCGTGCTGATGCAGGACTTCACCGGCGTCCCGGCGGTGGTCGACCTCGCGGCGATGCGCGACGCCCTGGCCAAGCTGGGCGGCGATCCGGAGAAGATCAATCCGCTCAATCCGGTGGACCTGGTGATCGACCACTCGGTGATGGTCGACTTCTTCGGCTCGCCAAAGAGCTTCGGCGAGAACGTGTCCAAGGAGTACGAGCGCAATATCGAGCGCTACCGCTTCCTTCGCTGGGGCTCCTCGGCGTTCCGCAATTTTCGCGTCGTGCCCCCCGGCACGGGCATCTGCCACCAGGTGAACCTCGAGCACCTCGCCCAGACGGTGTGGACCGGGACCGAGGGCGAGGAGGCCGTGGCCTTCCCCGACACCGTGGTCGGCACCGACAGCCACACGACCATGGTCAACGGCCTCTCTGTCCTGGGCTGGGGCGTCGGCGGGATCGAGGCCGAAGCGGCCATGCTCGGCCAGCCGATCCCGATGCTGATCCCCGAGGTGATCGGCTTCCACCTCACCGGCAAGCTGCCCGAGGGCGCGACCGCCACGGACCTCGTGCTCACCGTCACCCAGATGCTCCGCAAGAAGGGCGTGGTGGGCAAGTTCGTCGAATACTTTGGCGACGGCCTCGACAGCCTCACCGTCGAGGACCAAGCGACGATCGGCAACATGGCGCCCGAGTACGGCGCCACCTGCGGCTTCTTCCCGGTCACCCGCGCCACGATCGACTACCTCGCCGCCACCGGGCGCGATCCCGAGCGGGTGGCCCTGGTGGAAGCGTACGCCAAGGCGCAGGGCCTGTGGGTCGAGCCGGGGATGGAACATCCCGTGTTCACCGACACGCTCGAGCTCGATCTCTCTACGGTCCAGTCGAGCCTGGCCGGGCCCAAGCGTCCGCAGGACCGCGTGCTGCTCAGCGACGCCGCCGAGGCCTTCCGCGGCGCGCTGAACGGCGAGTTTGGCAAGACCGAGGAATCGAGCGCCCACCGCGTCGCGGTCGAGGGCGAGAGCCATGACCTGGGCGATGGCGACGTGGTGATCGCCGCCATCACCTCCTGCACCAACACCTCCAATCCCAGCGTGCTGATCGCCGCCGGGCTGCTGGCCCGCAACGCGGTCGCCAAGGGACTGAAGGTCAAGCCGTGGGTGAAGACCTCGCTGGCGCCCGGCTCGCAGGTGGTCACCGACTATCTGGCCAAGGCGGGGCTGCAGGAGCCGCTGGACCAGCTCGGCTTCAATCTCGTCGGCTATGGCTGCACGACCTGCATCGGCAACTCGGGCCCCCTGGGCGAGCCGATCTCCAAGGCCGTGCAGGACGGCGACCTGGTCGCGGTCTCCGTGCTGTCGGGCAACCGCAACTTCGAGGGCCGGGTGAACCCGGACGTACGCGCCAACTACCTCGCGTCCCCGCCGCTGGTGGTGGCCTACGCCCTGGCCGGCACCATGCTCGACGACCTCGCGACCCAGCCCCTGGGCCAAGGTTCGGACGGCGCGGACGTCTTCCTGAAGGACATCTGGCCGACCAACGAGGAGGTCGCCGCGCTCCAGCGCGAGGTCGTCAACGGCGCCATGTTCGAGAAGCGCTACTCGGACGTCTTCAAGGGCGACGAGCGGTGGCAGAAGATCGAGGTCTCCGGCGGCCAGACCTACGGCTGGGAGCCGGGTTCGACCTACGTGCAGAACCCGCCCTACTTCGAAGGCCTGACGATGGAGCCTGCCCCGATCAGCGACGTGATCGAGGCGCGCGTCCTGGCGATCTTCGGCGACTCGATCACCACCGACCACATCAGCCCCGCCGGCAACATCCGCAAGAGCTCCCCCGCGGGCGAGTACCTCTCGCAGCACCAGGTCAGCCAGGCGGACTTCAACTCCTACGGCTCCCGGCGCGGCAATCACGAAGTGATGATGCGAGGCACCTTCGCCAACATCCGCATCCGCAACAAGATCACGCCCCAGATCGAAGGCGGCGTGACCCAGCACTTCCCGTCCGGCGAGGTGATGTCGATCTATGACGCCGCGATGAAGTACAAGGACGAAGGTCGCGGCTGCGTGGTGTTTGCGGGCAAGGAGTACGGCACCGGCTCCTCGCGCGACTGGGCGGCCAAGGGCGCGAAGCTGCTGGGCGTCCGCGCGGTGATCGCCGAAAGCTTCGAGCGGATCCACCGCTCGAACCTCGTGGGCATGGGCGTCCTGCCGCTGCAGTTCGTCGCCGAGGGCTGGCAGCGGCTGGGGCTGACGGGCGAGGAGATCGTCACGATCCGCGACCTCGAAGACCTGCAGCCGCGCCGCCAGCTGATGGTCGAACTCTACCGCCCGTCGGACGGCAAGATCGCGCGGTTCCCGGTCCGCTGCCGTATCGATACGGCGACGGAACTCACCTACTTCCGCAACGGCGGCGTCCTGAACTTCGTTCTGCGCAACCTCGCGCGCGAAGCCGCCTGAGCGGCCGGACTGCTCACGCCTTCGTGAACCGCCGGCCGTCCAGAGTCCGATTATTCCCCGGTCGGATGAGGACGGCCGCGGTTCTGCTCGCGATCAGCGCCATCGGGCTCACGCCCGGCGCGGCTTCGGCGCGCCGCTCGCCTGTGGTGGTGGAGCTGTTCACGGCCCAGGGCTGCGTGTCGTGCAACAAGGCCAACGACGTCATGGCGCGCCTGGCGACCCAGACGGACGTGATCACCCTCACCTGGCCTGTCGACTACTGGGACTACCTCGGCTGGAAGGACACCTTCGCCGAGCCCGAGTTCACCGACCGCCAGCGGGGCTATGAGCAACCGCTGGGCCTGCGCGATGTCTATACGCCCCAGGTGATCGTCGCCGGCAACGGGCAGGCGTCCGGGGACGACGCCACGGCGGTCGACGACCTGATCGCGCGCGCCCACCGCGACGCGAAGCCCTCACCGGATATCGCATTCGGGCCGCGGGGACGGATCGCCGTCGGCTCCGGGCGGCGGCCCCGCACGCCCGCGGTGGTGTGGCTGATCCGGTACGACGCCTCGCCGCCGGACGTGGAGATCAAGGCCGGGGACAATCGCGGCGCGCGCCTGACCGAGACGAATGTCGTGCGCCAGGCCATCCAGCTCGGCCACTGGAGAGGCCGTCCCGTGAGCTACAAGGCGCCCCCGGCCGACCAGGAAGGCCTGAAGGAAGTCGTCCTCGTGCAGGAATCGAACGGCGGGCGCATCCTCGCGGCGCGCCGGAAGTCGGACAAGACCTGACACGCGCGAGAGCGCGCGACGACAGTCGCCAAGCTGCCAGGATCAAGAAAAGACTAGAAAAAACCGCACCAAGGCGGTAATGACATGCCGGCTGTTCAATTCAGCGCCGGACCCGCCGAGGCGGGAAGGGTGTCGGCCAACCGAAGACCCGCGACTCCGAGGGCTGGGGGGGCTGTTCAGGATCCGAAGCCACAGGCGTTCCGATCGACCGACGCCGACTGTATGGCGTTGGCTTGCGGCGGGGTCCGGTCCGAAACAAGGTCATTTGGCGTCGTAGCTTGACCTTGAGTGAGCCGCGGTCGTCGGCGATCGCCTGTCGTTCCGGGAAGCTGTTCGGCTGCGCCCAAGTCTCGCAAACACGACAAAGGTTATCTAAGTTGGCGGGGATGGCTCCAGAGACCGGCCCGGCGCCGACACCCCACGCCCACGTTCCGCAGACGGTCTTTTTCGACCGCAGGGAGCTCAGCCAGCTCCTGCAGCTCTACGGACGGATGGTGGCCGCCGGTCACTGGCGCGACTACGCCATCGATGGTCTGAGGGACGCAGCGGTGTTCTCGGTTTTCCGCCGCGCCTCGGATGCGCCCTACTACCGAATCGAGAAGCGGCCGGCGCTCGCCGGGCGCCAAGGCGCCTGGTCGATCCACGCCCATGGCGGATTGATCGTGCGCCGCGGACACGATTTGTCGCAGGTGCTTCGGTTCTTCGAACGGCGCCGATTCGAGATTGTCCGATAGCGCATCGGACAGGCAAACAAGACGGCAAAAAAAGGGCCCCGGCGGGACGCCGGGGCCCTCTCGATCGGGTCTCTCAGGCGTCAGCGACGCGAGCTGCCGCCCATGAAGTACAGCAGGAACCGGAACAGGTTGATGAAGTCTAGGTACAGGCTGAGCGCCCCGTAGCTGGTGGCCACGCTGGCCGCGGCCTGGTCGCCGCCGATCCAGTAGTAGGTCATCTTCAGCCGCTGGGTGTCCCACGCGACCAGACCGGCGAAGATCAGCACGCCCAGGGCGTTGATCGCCAGGTAGAGCACCGCGGAGTGGACGAACATCGAGACCAGCATCGCGATGATCAGGCCCCAGACGCCCATGATCAGGAAGCTGCCAAAGGCCGTCAGGTCGCGCTTGGTCGTATAGCCGACGAGCGAGAGCACGCCGAAGGCCGAGGCGGTGATCAGGAAGGTCTCGAAGACCGACACGCCGGTGTAGAGCTTGAAGATCGAGCCGAGCGAGGCGCCGATCAGCGAGACGATCACCCAGTAGGTGACGTTGGCGGTCTGCGGCGACTGGCGGCGAGCGAAGCCCTGGAACAGAAGGATCGCCAGCGGCGCGAACGCGATCACCATGCCCAGGAGCGTGAAGCCGATGCGGCCGTACGCGTCCGGCCGCCACAGCAGGTTGGAAACCGCCGGCACGTTGCCGGTCACGTAAGCCAGGGCGGCGGACACGACGAGCCCCAGAGCCACCTTGTTGTAGACGCCGAGCATGAAGGCGCGAAGGCCCGCATCCACGGCCATGTCGGGGGCGGCGACGGCGCCCGGCCGCGGCATACCCCGATTGAAGTCGCTCATGAGAGAGAAGCCTTGTTCATGCGTCCCCTTTGGACGCGTCCTTCGGAATATCGGCTCCAGCGCCGCCCTTAGCAAGATCGACGGGCGTTAAGCCTCCGTAAGGCTGAGCCGGGGTCATTCGGCCCGCAGAACGGGCGCCGGCCTTCGCCCGAGCGCGACGGCGGCCGCGGCGACCCCCCCTGCCGCCGCCAGAAGGCAGGCGCCAAGAACCAGCGTGGCCACGCCCGACCAGTCGAGGCTCCAGGTCGCTTCGAACACCCTCACCACCACGGGCCAGGCCGCAGCGCAGCCGAGCGCGACTCCCGCCGCGCCGGCGACGAGGCCCACAGCGCCATACTCAAGGGCGTAGGCGGCGAGGATCTGCGCGCGCGTCGCGCCCAGCACCTTGAGGATGGAGGCCTCCCGCGCCCGGGCCTGGGCGCGCGCGGCGATGGCGCCGGCCAGGACCAACAGACCTGCGAGGGCCGCAACCGCCGCGGCGGCGCGGATGGCCATGGCCAGGCGATCGAAGAGCCGCGCGGCTTCCTCGAGCGCCTCACGCACGCTGATGACATTGACCTCCGGAAAGTCGCGGCCGAGGGCGGTGGTGATTCGCTGCTCCTGCGCCGGTGACGCCCGGGCGATCGCCACCGACTTGAGGGCGGCGCCGGCGAGGGCCGCGGGATCGAGGACCACCGGAAAGCTGGCGCCGAAGGCGGCGAAATCGACCCGCCGCACCACCGCAACCTTGGCGTCGATCCGGCGGCCCAGGATCTCGAGGGTGATCTCGTCGCCAGGGCGGATTCCCGCGCCCCGGGCGACATCCACGCTGAGCGCCGCAAGAGGCGGCCCGGCGTAGGCGGGGGGCCACCAGCGGCCCCGGACGACCCCGGCGTTGAGCGGCTCGGGCCCAAGGACCGACATGTTCAGATCGCGGTCATAGACCCAGCGGGAGCCCGGCTCGATCCGGATCCGGTCGACCGGCTGACCCCGGACGGCGACGATCCGGCCGCTGAAGAGCGGCGCGCGCAGGTACGCGCGCGGCGACGGCGCTCCGCCCATGGCGGTGGCGACGGCGGCGTCGAAGGCGGGGCCCTGATCCGCGGGGATACCCGTGAAGATCAGCGAGGGCGCCATTCGCGGGGCGATCCGCGACACCTGCGCCAGCAGGCTGGACTGGATGAGCACCACCGCCGAGAGCAGGGCCACGCCCAGGCCGATCGCCGGCGCGGCCGTCCGCGCGGCCGAACCGGGTCCGGCCAGGTTGGCCAGACCGATTCGCGCCACCCCGCGGGATCGCGCGCGCATCCCTGCGGCCGCCCGGGCGGCGCCGAGTCCCAGGAGCCAGAGGCCGGCGAAGGCGACGGCCACTCCCGCTGTCATCGCGGCCGCAGCCCAGGGCGTGGGCGCCGTGACCACGGTCAGGGCGACGAGCCCGCAGGCGGCGAGAGCTGCGCCGATCACTTCGGGGCCGAAGGACAGGCGCGCTGCGAGCTCGTGACGGAACAGCGCCGCCGGCGGCGTGGAACGCGCGCGGCCAAGGGGTGCGAGGGCAAAGGCCGCCGCCGCGAGCAAGCCGAACGCCGCGGCGCGCGCGAGGGGGCCCGGATAGAGGGCGAATACAGCGGGGACCGGCAGGTCGTTGCGGATCAGGGCCCCCAGCACGAGGGGCGTGTCGGCGCCCACGGCGAGGCCGATCGCGACACCCAGGAGCGCCAGCACGCCGATCTGGATCAGGAACATATCCCGAGGCAGGGCGCTGTCCGCGCCCAGCGCCTTGAGGACCGCGATCGAGCTTTTACGCGCCTCGAGGTGCGCCGCGACCGCGCCCTGAACGCCAAGGCCGCCCGCGACCAGGGACGCCAGACCGATGAAGCCCAGGAAGTAGCCGAGTTCGTCGATCATCCGCTTAAGACCCGGCGCCGCGTCATTGCGATCGCCGATCCGCCAGTGTCCGGTCGAACCGGCGACGGCGAGACCCGACTGGAGCCGCGCCCTGCCGAGCGCCAGATCGGCGCCTCGCGGCAGGGCTATGCGCGCGGTCTCTCCGAACGGGATGCTGCCGTCCAGGAAGCCGCCCGACTGAACGGCGGCGAAGGTGGTGAGCACCCTGGGGCCCAGGGCGAAGCCGCGCGCGAGCCTGTCAGGCTCGGAGACGAGCACGGCGCGGGCGATCAGCGGCGTACGCCCCACCAGGAACCGGTCCCCCGGACGCAGGTGGAGACGCTGCAGTAGTTCCGGCTCGACCGCCGCTCCCGGCGCGCCGTCGCGCGTCGCAAACACCTGGCCAAGGGACTGCCCGCCCGCAAGCTCCACGCGGCCCGCCAGGGGATATGGGCCTGCCACGCCGCGCAGCTCGACGAGACGCCGCTCGCCCGACGGCGCCTCGCCCATGGCTTCGACACTGACTGCATAGGTCACTGCGCCAAGGCGGGCGAAGACCGCCTGCTCGGCGGGTGTGAACGTCCGCCGGCCGACCGTGACCGAGAGATCTCCGCCCAGGATCTCGCGCGCCTGGGATGCGAGGCCCGCCTTGAACGCATCGGCGACCGACCCGGCGGCCGCAATCGCGGCGACCCCGAGCGCCAAGCAAGCGAGGAAGATCCGAAACCCTCGAAGCCCGCCGCGGAACTCCCGCGCCGCCAGTCGCGCCGCAAGCCACATCCGCGGCCCTCAGACGGGCTCGAACATGCGGCCGTCGTACATGCGGACCCTGCGGTCCGCGCGCGCGGCCAAGGCCGAATCGTGGGTCACCAGGACCATGGCTGTTCCCACCTCACGCGCCAGGTCGAACATCATATTGGCGACGCCGGCGGCGTTGACGGCGTCCAGATTGCCGGTGGGCTCGTCGGCGAACAGGAGTTCCGGCCGCGCAGCCAGGGCCCGGGCGAGGGCGACGCGCTGCTGCTCGCCGCCCGAGAGCTGATGCGGATAGTGCCGGGCCCGGGCGGAGAGCCCTACCTTGTCGAGCCAGCCGCGAGCGGTGTTCCGCGCGTTCGCTTCGCGCGCGATCTCGAGAGGCGTGGCGACGTTCTCTTCGGCGGTCATGTTCGGCAGCAGGTGAAACGCCTGGAACACCAGGGACACGCGGCCACGGCGCAGCCGCGCCCGGCCGTCCTCGCCAAGAGCCGAGAGATCGCACCCGAAGAGCCGAACCTCGCCTCGCGTCGGCCGCTCGAGCCCCGCGGCAACGGCGATAAGGGACGACTTGCCGCAACCCGACGGGCCGACGATCGCCACCCGCTCCCCCGGCGCGACGCGGAAGTCGACGCCGCGGAGGATCTCCACTGGGCCGGCCGCGGAAGGCAGGACGAGGCCGACGCCAAAAAGGCTAAGCGGCGCAGGTGGCGCGCTGGCGTCGAACATGGGCTGGCGGTCCGGGTCGAGTGGGGACGCCGGGCTGTGACAACCCGGGTTCCCGACTAGATAGGAGCGACAATGCCTGTCGAACATCTCCCACGCGCCGAAAGCCGACGTCGTTTGCTCGCGCTTGCCGTCGGCTCTGCGGTCGCGCCCAGCCTCGCTTTGGCGGCGGGGCCCGCGCCGCTGGTGACGATCCTGGGGGATTCGATCACTGCCGGCTACGGCCTGCCGGCCTCACAGGCCTTTCCGGCGCAGCTGCAGCGGGCCTTGGCCCGGCTCGGCGAACCGGCGCGCGTGATCGGCTCGGGCGTGTCGGGAGACACCACCGCGGACGGCCTGGCGCGGCTGGGTTTTTCGGTCCAGCCGGGAACGCGGCTGTGCATCGTCGCGCTCGGCGGGAACGACCTCCTGCGAGGCCTCGACCCGCGCGTGACGCGCCGCAACCTGCAGCAGATCGTCACGCGTCTGAAGGCGCGCCGCATTCCCGTGCTGCTCGCCGGCGTGGCCGCGCCGACGGTGATCGGCCCATCCTACGCCCGCGACTTCGACGCCGCCTTCGCCTCCGTCGCCAGGGCCGAGCGGGTGCCCTACTATCCCGACCTCCTGGCAGGGGTTTACGGTCATCCAAACCTGATCCAGGGCGACGGCCTCCACCCGAACGCAGCCGGGGCGGCCGTGATCGCCCTGCGCCTGGCGCCGCTCGCGGCGCGCATCCTCCGCCTGGAGGGCTTCCGGTGATCCGCCTGTTCGCCGCCATCCGCCCTTCGCCGGACGCCATCCAGTGGCTGCAGCGTCTGAAGGACGATCTTCCCGGCGCACGCTGGAGCCCGCCGGAGAACCTGCACCTCACGCTCCGGTTCGCCGGACAGATCTCCGAACGGCAGGCGGACGACCTCGACGCCGAACTGGAGACGATCCACGGAGGACCCTTCGATCTGACCCTCCGGGGCGTCGGCGCCTTCGAGGATCACGGATTTCCAAAGGCGATCTGGGCGGACGTGGAACGCAGCGAGCCGCTCGAGGTGCTGCAGCGCCGCTGCGAGAGCGCGGCCCGCCGGGCGGGTCTCGCGCCCGACAAGCGGCCGTGGCGGCCTCATGTCACCCTCGCCTATCTCTCCGCCGCGGAACCGGAACGGGTCGCCCGCTGGATCCAGCAATACAACCTGGCGCGGCTTGCGCCCTTCGAGGTGGCCGAGTTCGGGCTCTATTCGAGCTGGCCGTCGAAGGAAGGCTCGGTCTATCGGCTGGAGCGGACCTATCCCCTCAATCGGCCGCGGCGTGGTCCTTGAGGACGCCCAGCGGAGTGATGGCGAGCACTTCTTCGTGAGTCGCCTCGAGCACGATGGGGGGCGCCACGCCCGCATCGAGGGCTTCCTTCCACCTTGGAGCGCAGAGACACCAGCGGTCGCCGGGCTGAAGGCCAGGGAAGCCGAACTCAGGCCGGGGTGTGGACAGGTCGTTGCCCACGAGGCTGGAGAATTCGAGGAACTCGGCCGTCATCACCGCGCAGACGGTATGCATCCCCACGTCCTCCGGGCCGGTCTCGCAGCAGCCGTTGCGGAAGAAGCCCGTCACGGGGTCCATCGAACAGGAGCCGAGCGGCTCGCCCAGCACGTTGCGCGCGTCACGCTCTCGTCGGAAGGTCATGGTCCCTCACCATAGCCCCGCCTGGGCCCAAACGACACAAAGCCGATCGAGATGAACGCAGTTTCCGCCCGACCGCGCCGCAGCGCCCTCTACATGCCGGCCTCGAACGCCCGGGCGATCGAGAAGGCGCGCGGCCTGGCCTGCGACATGGTGATCCTGGACCTGGAGGACGCGGTCCTGCCGCAGATGAAGCCGTCCGCCCGCGAGAGCGCGACGGCGGCGGTGCAGGCGGGAGGTTTCGGCCGGCGGGAAGTGGTCATGCGCGTGAATGCGCTCGAGACGCCCTGGGGCGCCGAGGACCTTGCGGCCGCGGCCAGCGCCGGACCAGACGCCGTGCTCGTGCCGAAAATCCGCGGCCGTGGGGATATCGCCGACTGCGAGGCCGCCCTCGCCGAGGCGCCGTCCCACACCCGGCTTTGGGCGATGATCGAGACCCCGCAGGCCATCCTGAACATCGCCGGGATCGCGAGTGCGGGCGGACGGCTCGCGGGCCTCACCCTCGGGGTCAACGACCTGGCCAAGGAGACGGGCGCGCGGCAGACCCGCGGGCGCGAGGCCTTCCACGCCGCGCTCAGTCTTTCGGTCATGGCCGCCCGCGCCAACGGCCTGGTGGTCCTCGACGGCGTGCACAATGAGATCGACGACCTGGAGGCGCTCGCGGAGGTCTGCCGTCAGGGCGCCGACTTCGGCTTCGACGGCAAGAGCCTCATCCACCCAAGCCACATCGACATCTGCAACGCCGCCTTTTCGCCGCCTCCGGCGGAGGTGGCCTGGGCGCGCGCGGTGATTGCCGCCTTCGCCGATCCCCAGAATACTGGAAAGGGAGCCCTTCGCGTCGAAGGCCGGCTGGCCGAACGACTGCATTGCGAGCAGGCTGAACGCCTGGTGGCGATCGCCGAGTCGATCGCGGACGCCGAGTACGCCGGCGCGTGATCCTGCTCCTGGCCGGCCTTTTGCTGACGGCCCCGGCCCCCGACCCATCCGCCGCGTTCGACGCTCGGATGGTCGCCTCGGCGTCGGCGGCCGAGGCGTTTCAGGGTCCGCTGGATGGCGCCTGGGTGGTCCGCGATGGCCGAGGCCAGCCCCTGCTGCGGCTTGAGATCGAGGATCCGCCGCCGGGAAGCGGATCGCCCACGGGAGCATGGAGCCTCGCCGACGGCTCGACGATGGGGGCGATCGAACGGATCGAAGCGACGCGCGGAGGCGTCCGGATCCAGATCACCCCTGACGAGCGCCTTGTGCTGCAGCGTCTGCGCGGGCGCTGGCGCGGCCGGATGGTCGAGGCTGGCCGCACCAGCCTCGTCATCCTCGGGCGACGCTGACCAAGGCCTCGAGGGCTGCGCCCGTCGCCCGCTCCAGCTGTTCGGGGCCATAGGCGACCGCTTCGCCGTGCCCCCAGACCGGACCCGGCCAGGCCGCGTCGTCCGGCCGCCGGCCGACCACGTGGGCGTGGAGTTGGGGCGTGACGTTGCCGAGGAGCCCGATGTTCAGCTTCGCCACCGGTCGCGCGAGGACGTGGCCCATCGCGCGGACGGCCCCGCCCGCTGCGAGCAGCTCTTCGAGGAGGCGCCAGCGCTCGGGCGCGGAAAGGTCCTCCAACTCCCGCGCGTCCTCGATGCGCGGGATGAGGATCAACCACGGATAGCGGGCGTCGAGCTGAAGGCGGGCCTCGCACAGACCCAGGGACGCGAGCCGCTGCGAGCCGGCGTGGAAGGCGGGATCGACCTCGAACATGGGCGAGCCTTGCGGCGCCGCCCGCGGAGGGTCTAGAGGCGCCCCCAATTTCGATGTCCTGAAAGGATCAACATAGATGGCTCGCCCGAAGATCGCCCTCATCGGCGCCGGAATGATCGGGGGCACGCTCGCCCACATCGCCGCGCGCGAAGCCCTGGGCGACGTGATCCTGTTCGACATCGTCGAAGGGGCGCCGCAGGGCAAGGCGCTCGATCTGGCCGAGGCGACTCCGGTATTCGAGAGCAGCGTGAGCCTCAAGGGCGCCAATGACTACGCCGACATCGCCGGCGCCGACGTCGCCATCGTTACGGCGGGTGTGCCGCGCAAGCCGGGAATGAGCCGCGACGACCTACTGGGCATCAACCTGAAGGTGATGAAGGCCGTGGGCGAGGGCCTGAAGGCGCATGCGCCCAAGGCCTTCGTGATCTGCATCACCAACCCGCTCGACGCCATGGTCTGGGCCTTGCGCGAATTCTCCAGCCTGCCGCACAACAAGGTGGTGGGCATGGCCGGGGTGCTGGATTCCGCGCGCTTCCGCTATTTCCTGTCTGAGGCGACTGGCGTCTCGGTCCGCGACATCCACGCCTGGACCCTCGGCGGCCACGGCGACGACATGGTGCCGATGGTCCGCCATTCGACGATCGGCGGCCTGCCCCTGCCGGAGATCGTCCGCCAGGGCCTGCTTAGCCAGGAGCAGCTCGACGGCATCGTAAAGCGGACCCGCGGCGGCGGCGGCGAGATCGTCGCCCTGCTCAAGACCGGCTCGGCCTATTACGCGCCCGCGGAGAGCGCGATCGCCATGGCGGCCTCCTATCTCAAGGACGAGAAGCGCGTCCTGCCCTGCGCGGCGCGCCTGAGCGGCCAATACGGCCTGAAGGACGTCTATGTCGGCGTGCCGACGGTGATCGGAGCCGGCGGCGCCGAGAAGATCCTCGAGTTCCCGCTGGACGAGGGTGAGAAGGCCATGTTCGCCAGGTCCGTGGACTCGGTGCGCGGGCTGATCGACGCCTGCAAGCAGATCGAACCCGTCCTGGCCTGAGCGGGGCGACGCCATCCCTGCCCTTCGGGGGAGGGAAATCAAATAGATCACGGAACCAGCACGGCGGCGCCCTGAAAGCGACCGTGACGAAGGTCGTCGAGCGCATCGTTGGCGCGCCCAAGCGGATAGGGCGTCGTCGTCGTTTCGATCGGCGCCTCGCGCACGACGCCAAAGAAGTCGAGCCCGTCCTGGCGCGTGAGATTGGCGACCGAAACGAGTTCGCGTTCCATCCACAGCAGCTCGTAGCGGAACGCCGGGATGTCGCTCATGTGGATGCCCGCGCAGACCACGCGTCCGCCCTTGCGCACGGCTGCAAGAGCCAAAGGGACGAGGTCGCCCACCGGCGCATAGATGATGGCGGCGTCGAGGGGCTCCGGCGGCGCGCCGCCGGAGGGACCTGCCCATGCTGCGCCGAGGCGCCGGGCGAAGGCGGCCGAGGCGTCGTCGCCGCTGCGGGTGAAGGCGTAGACCTCGCGCCCCTGCCATACGGCCACCTGGGCGATGATGTGGGCGGCGGCGCCGAAGCCGTAGAGCCCGAGGCGCTGCGCCTCGCCCGCCTTGACCAGGGATCGCCAGCCGATCAGGCCCGCACACAGCAGGGGCGCATCGGCCACGTCATCGCCTCCCTCGGGGAGCGGGAAAGCGAACCTGGCGTCGGCGACCAGGTGGGTGGCGAACCCTCCGTCCCGCGTGTAGCCGGTGAACCGGGGACTATCGCAGAGGTTTTCGCGGCCGCCGCGGCAGTAGGGGCAGACACCGCAGGTGTGGCCAAGCCACGGGACGCCGATCCTCTGGCCGCGCTCCAGCCCCGCCACCCCGTCTCCTAGAGCAGCGATCCGGCCGACGACCTCGTGGCCAGGGATGATCGGCAGGATGGGATCGGAAAGCTCTCCGTCGACCACATGCAGATCGGTCCGGCAGACGCCGCACGCCCTGACCTCCACCAGGATCTCGCCCGGTCCCGGCCGGGGCGTCGGGCGGCTGCGCGGGACCAGCGGTGTCTTCACCGTCTCCAGGACCATGGCCTCCATCGATCCCTCCTGCCGGCGCGCCGGCAAGGTCAGAACCAGCCGGCCTCGCGCAAGGGCTTCAGGTAGGACCGGCTGACCGGCGCCTCGGTTCCATCGGCGAGAGTGAGCGTCGCGCGGCCCTCGGCCCGTTCCGCCAAGACGATGGCCGCCCGCGCCACCCACCAGGAACGATGCGTGCGCGCGCCCTCTATCCCTTCCAGCTCCGGCAGAGCGTCCGATAGTCGCATCAGGATCAGGTCCTGGCCCTTGGATGTGTGCAGGCGCAGGTAATGATCCTCCGCCTCCACCGCGAACAACGCGGCGCCGCTCAGTTTCGCGGGCAGGCGCGAGAGGAAGCGCGGCGGTGGCGCGCCCTCCGGCGCCTGGTGGGTGCGGCTGGACGGGCCTCCACGAACCAGAATCGAGAGGATCGTCAGACTCCCGGTCACCACGATCACGTCGGGAAAGACCGTATAGATCCGGCCCCACGGCAGCCCCGTATGCAGGAGCAGCGCGTTGGAGACGCCTACGACCACCGTCATCAGCAGGGCCGTCGCCAGGGCGATCGCCCCTGCGGCGAGCCAGGAGCTTCGCATGAGCCAGGCCGAGCGCGCCACGAGCTGCCGGATCAGGCGGGCCACCGCCACCCCGCCGGCGACGAGGCCGATCCAGTAGGCGAAGCGCAGGACCAGGGGGAGGCGACTGGTCTCGAACGCGCCGGAGGCGGCGAGGACGACTCCGACGATCAGGCAGGCGGCGAGAGTCTGCAGCCAACCGCGGGCGGCCCAGTTCCGCCTCAACCAGGAGCGGCGATCCAGGTCGGCCACGCGTCGTCCCTCGAAGACGGAAGGCCACGCCGGACCTCAAAAACCCATCTCGCCGCCTTGCTTGAGACGCGAGCCTGGGGTTCAAGAGGCGGACCGTCCCGCGGTGTCAAGCGGCCCCTGGGGGCGCCGTAGAGACTAACTTGCATCAGGCGGCCCTTGGGTCATTCTCCCCCACGCTCGCGGCGGGGGCTCCGCGAGAGCGTGAAAGCCTTTCGACATGGCGGATTTCGTCTTCCACGACCCGACCGGCCGTCGCGCCAAGCGCGCGAACTTCGGCGTTGGGCTCGTCATCGCCGCGGCAGCCCTCGTGGTCGCCGCCTTCTTCGCGACTCTGGCGTTCGCCCCGCACCTGCCGAACCTGACGCTGAAGGACCCGCGCGTGCTGCAGGCGCTGCACCCGGAGACCGTGCACAAGTTCCGTCGCCCGATCGAATGGCGGCGCATCCCACGCCCCGCAAAGGAGGCCGCCGGCGGTCCCGCCCGGCCGCTGTCGGTGGGCTTCTACGTCACCTGGGATGAAAGCTCGCGGGTGTCCCTCCGCCGGCACGTGAGTCAGCTGGACGTCGTCTCACCACAATGGGTGATTCTCGACGGTTCGCTGGGACGGGTCTCGGTCACTGCCGACCCGGTCGCCGAAGCGATCATCGCCAGCGCCAAGTCGCCGCCTTCGGTCCTGCCGATGGTGCACAATGGCCATGACGCCCAGTCGGACCAGGCCCTCGCCAGCAACATGCTGATGAATCCGGCGGCCGAACAGGCGCTGATCACGAACCTGGTGACGCTGGTGAAGCAGCGCGGCTGGGCGGGCTATGTCTTCGACCTGGAGAACCTGAGCCGGCCGGCGCTCGCCCGCTATCCGGCGTTCCTCGCCCAGGCGCGCGCTGCGCTCAAACCGCTGGGACGCGAGGTCTGGGTGGCCGTGCCATTCGGCGACGACGCCTGGCCGCTCCGGCGGTTCCGAGCCGTCTCCGACTCGGTGGTGCTGATGGCCTACGACCAGCACTGGGGCGGCGGGGAGCCGGGACCGGTGACCGCTCAGGACTGGTTCGAGCAGACCCTGGCGTACGACATGCGCCAGCTGGATCCCGCCCATACCATCGTCGCCCTCGGCGCTCATGGCTACGACTGGACCCTGGCCGACGCCAAGGGCCCCGCCGCCGCGCACGCCGTCGGCTTCTATGACGCGACCCAGACGGCGCATGACGCCAACGCGCAGGTGAGTCTTGATGACGACTCGCTGAACCCGAACTTCAGCTATCAGGACGATGACGGCCGCAAACACGTCGTCTGGTTTCTCGATGTGGCCACCTTCTTCAACCAGATGAAGGTTGCCGACGCGTACCGCCCGCAAGGTTACGCCTTGTGGCGGATGGGCGCGGAGGATCCGTCGGTGTGGAACTATCTTCACCAGCCTTACGGCACGGAAAAGGCCGCCGGCCTCGAGGAGATCAAGCCGAGCGTCGGGGTCGATTTCGATGGCGCCGGCGAGATCCTACACGTGGACTCGCGTCCTACGCCCGGACGTCGTGCGCTGGAGACCGATCCGCAGACCGGGCTCATTTCCGATGAAACCTATCAGGTCATGCCGACGTCCTACGTCATCGACCGTTACGGGGCCCATCCGGGCTGGGTGGCCCTGACCTTCGACGACGGGCCCGATGGACGCTGGACCCCGAAGATCCTCAGCATCCTCGAGGCCAAGCACGTCCACGCAACCTTCTTCGTCATCGGCCAGAACATGCAGGCCAAGCCGGGACTGGTGCAGCGCGAAGTGCGCGACGGGGACATGGTCGGCAACCATACCTGGACCCACCCGAACATCGGCGTCACGCCGCTGGCTCAGACCGATCTGGAGATCAACACCACCCAGCGTCTGTTCCAGGTCCTGACCGGGCGTTCGATGCGCCTGTTCCGTCCGCCGTACTTCGGGGACGCCGAACCTTCGACGCCCGGCGAGGTCGAT
Organism: Caulobacteraceae bacterium; assembly: GCA_036276055.1. GTDB lineage: Bacteria > Pseudomonadota > Alphaproteobacteria > Caulobacterales > Caulobacteraceae > Acaudatibacter. The sequence goes on along the minus strand of DATBEN010000083.1, from coordinate 32,813 downwards.
CCCCTGATCAAGGCCCAGGAGTTCGGCTATCTCATCGTGGGCCTGCGGATCGATCCGGACGACTGGAAGAAACCCGACCCGAGCCTGATCATCTCGCGTACGCTGAGCCGCCTGCAGGATACGGGCGAATACGCCGGCCAAGTGGTCCTGCTCCACGACGCCGGAGGCGACCGCAGCCGCACGGTCCAGGCCCTGCCAACCCTGATCGATGACCTGAAGGCCCGCGGCTACAAGCTCGTGACCATCGACCAGCTGGCCGGCATGACGCGTGAGGACGCCATGCCCCCGACGGCGCGATCCAGCTTCTCGCTGTTGCTCGACCGCATCGGCTTCGGCTTCTTCCGGTACGTCAACGACATCCTCCAGGCGCTCTTCACCGTGGCTATCGTCCTGGGACTGGCGCGCCTGCTGTTCCTGGCGGTGCTCGCGCTGTGGCAGCGGATTCGCGAACCGTATCGCGAGCCGCCCCTGCTCGATCCGGCCAGCGGACCGGTGATCAGCGTGCTGATCCCATGCTTCAATGAGGAGAGGGTGATCGTTCAGTCGGTCACCAGGATCCTCGCTTCGAACTGGGCGAACCTCGAGGTCATCGTCCTGGACGACGGTTCGAGGGACGCCACAGCCGCCGTCGTCCGCAAGGCGTTCGCCAACGAACCGCGCGTCGAACTGATGTCGTTCGAGAACGGCGGCAAGGCGCGCGCGCTCAACCGTGGGCTTGCCCGGACACGCGGCGAGATCATCGTCGCCCTCGACGCCGACACCCTGTTCCCGCCGGACACCCTCGGCCGCCTGGCGCGGTGGTTCGTCGACGAGCGGGTGGGCGCGGTGGCGGGCAACGCCGTCGTCGGCAACCGGCTGAACCTGATCACCCGCTGGCAGGCGCTCGAATACGTCACGGCGCAGAATCTCGAGCGTCGCGCCCTGGCGGCGCTCGGCGCCGTGACCGTGGTGCCCGGGGCTGTGGGCGCCTGGCGCCGGTCGGTGCTGCTGTCGCTGGGCGGCTATCCGGCCGACACGCTTGCCGAAGACCAGGACCTGACCCTCGCCGTGCAGCGCGCCGGCTGGCGCGTGGAGTTCGACGCCAGCGCCCGGGCCTACACCGAGGCGCCGGACACCGTAGATGGCCTGCTCAAGCAGCGGTTCCGATGGTCATTTGGAACGCTCCAATGCATCTGGAAGCACCGCGCGGGGCTTTTCAATCCCAAGCGGCCCATCCTCGGTTTCGTCGCCATGCCGCAGATCTGGTTGTTCCAGATCTTCCTCACCGTCGCGGCCCCACTTGTCGACCTGGCGATCGTCTCGTCGCTCGGCTGGGCGATCTACGGCCGCTTCTTCCACCCGGTGGAGTGGTCGCCCGACGATTTCATCCGCTCGGTGTTCTACTGGGCGGCCTTCATCTTCCTGGATCTTTCCGCCGGCGCCCTGGGAATGGCGCTCGAGCGGCGCGCCCCCTGGCAGGATCTCGTCTGGCTGCCCGTCCAGCGGTTCGGGTACCGGCAGCTGATGTACTACGTCGTCGTCAAGTCGGTCGTGACAGCCATCCGCGGCTACCGCGTGGGGTGGGGCAAGCTCGAGCGGCGGGCGACGGCGGTCGTCGGCCGGGCGGCCTGACGTCGAAAAGGCTCAGCGCTGGCCCGCCGCGCCAGCGCCGCCATCGCCGCAACGTCGACGAGATAGAGATAGCGATAGTCGCATGCGACCGACGCCGCGAAATAGGTCGCCGCATAGGCCAGGGCTGCGACCAGAAGGCCGATCGCCGCCAGCGTGCCGGACCGCCGATCTCCCCGCGCCACGGCGCCCAGGTCCAGGGCGAGCAGGGTCAGCGCCAGGGCGCCCCAAGCCAGGTGCGAGAGGGCCGGCGTTCCCCAGAACGACAGGACGTAGTCCTCGTCCCACTGGTCCCTCGACGTGAGCCGCGGTCGAAGCCCTGCGCGGGCGAGCTCGGATCGATCCCTGTCCTGGACGCCAACCGACACGATGGGGCAGTCGGCGGAGTCGGGAGTCGCGAGGGTGTCCCAGAACACCTGCGCCCTCACCCGCGCATAGAGCCACGGATGGCGCAGGACGAGGCTCAGCCAATCGGCGGACAGCGCCGGCGTGCTTGGCGGCAGCAGGGTCGAGGCGCCAGGCAAGGCGTCGAGCCAGTCCATCGTGCCCGCCCGCCAGGCGGGCGCGGCCTCGGCGCGTTCGAAACGCTCGAGCCCCGGCGTCTGCTTATGCAGCGCCGGCAGGGGCAAGTCCGGCTGCAGTCGCAAGGCTCCCGCGAGGTCGAAGACACGCAGCATGGCCAATTGGCCCGCCGCGCCGGGGCGTCCGTCGCTGCGCGCCGAGAAAGCGGCATGGACCAGCACTACGACGATGAACGCCGCGAGGAGCGCTGTTCCCGCCCTCGCGATCGACCCAGCCAAGGCTCGGCCGCCGCCTTGGGCGATGAGGACGTAGACGCCGGCGGCGGCCAGCGGGACCACGAACCCAGTCTGCCGCGCCAGCGTCGCGACGACACAGGCGACGAAGGCGACGCCAAGCCAGGCCGGCGACGGCGCGCCGCCCGAGCGACCGGCCCACGCCAAGGCGGCGAAGGCGGCGATCGCCGCGTCGGCGAACAGGATGTCCTTCCAGACCACACCCTGGAACACGAGGGCCTGGGGCGAGGCCGCCACGAGAACGAGGACGGCGAGACCCCGCACCCGGGGCGCCCCCGCGGACTGCACGAACGCCAGGAGGCAGGCGAAGAAGATCGTCACATCTGCGACCACGAACAGGTCGGCTCCGGGCGTGACGCGATCCGCAAGCCCGAGCAGCCAGGCCATCAGCGGCGGATGCCAGTCGTTGAACCGGCCCATCCGTCCCTGGGCGAGCTGGTTCACGGAATCGACCGAGAAGTGTCCGGGAACGCCGGCCGCCAGCGCCGCCGCCCATCCGAAGCCGGCCGTCCCCACGGCCGCGAGGACGCGCCATTGTGTCGCTCCGGCGCGCGATCGTCGGAGGGGGAAGAGGACGGTCGGACCCTGGAACATCGATCTGGCTGGACCTGAAGACCGCACGCCGGCGCAAAGCGAAGACGTCCCACCGGCTCGGACTGCCGGCATCGGGTTTACGGCAACGGCAGGCAGCCAATATAAGCGCGCCGCGACCCGGCGCGTACACAGGCGAGGCTTCATGAACATCCACGAGCATCAGGCCAAGGCGGTTCTGGCGAAATACGGCGCGCCGGTTCCGCGCGGACAGGCCGCGTTCTCGGTCGACGAGGCGGTGGCCGCGGCCGAGCAGCTCGGTGGCCCGGTCTGGGTGGTGAAGGCGCAGATCCACGCCGGCGGCCGCGGCAAGGGCGGCGGAGTCAAGCTGGCGCGCTCGATCGAAGAGGTCCGGGCCGAAGCCCAGCGCATGCTGGGCATGACCCTGGTGACGCACCAGACCGGTCCGCACGGCCGCGTCGTCCGGCGCCTCTACATCGAGGAAGGCGCGAACATCGCCAAGGAACTCTACCTGTCCCTGCTCGTGGACCGCGAGACCAGCCGCGTGGCGGTGGTCGCCTCGACCGAGGGCGGCATGGACATCGAGGAGGTGGCGCACAAGACGCCCGAGAAGATCGTCACCTTCTCCATCGACCCGGCGACGGGCGTGTGGCCGCACCACGGCGCCGCCCTGGCCAAGGCCCTGAACCTGACCGGCGATACGGCCAAGCAGGCCCGCACCCTGCTCCCGGCGCTCTACAAGGCCTTCGTCGCCGAGGACATGAGCTTGCTGGAGATCAATCCGCTGATCGTGACTGGCGAGGGCAAGCTGGTGGTGCTGGATGCGAAGGTCGGCTTCGACGACAACGCCCTCTATCGCCATCCCGACATCGTCGCGCTGCGCGATCTGACGGAGGAAGACCCGAAGGAGATCGAGGCCTCCAAGCACGAGCTGTCCTACATCGCGCTGGATGGCGAGATCGGCTGCATGGTCAATGGCGCTGGCCTGGCCATGGCCACCATGGACATCATCAAGCTCTATGGCGCGGAGCCGGCCAACTTCCTCGACGTCGGCGGAGGAGCATCGAAGGAGAAGGTCACGGCGGCCTTCAAGATCATCACCGCCGATCCGAAGGTGAAGGGAATCCTCGTCAACATCTTCGGCGGCATCATGCGGTGCGACATCATCGCCGAGGGGGTGGTCGAAGCGGTGCGCGAGACCGGCTTGAAGGTTCCGCTCGTCGTGCGCCTCGAGGGCACCAATGTCGAACTCGGCAAGCAGGTAATCGAGCGCAGCGGCCTCAACGTGATCGCGGCGAACGATCTCGCCGACGGAGCGGAAAAGATCGTCAAGGCCGTGCGGTCCGCCTGAAACGGAGGTCGTCGGGACTTGGCGCGCGGGCCGACATGGACTTAAGGGTCAATCGAGCCGGAGCATCGGATCGCCCGTCCGCCCCATCGAAGAGGAACTCCAAGTGACGCCACTGAAATGCGCCGCCGCCGGGCTGGCCGCGGTTCTCGGCCTCGCTGCGGCAACCGCCGCAGCCGCCCAAGCCGCGGATCCGGTCTTCGCCGCCTTCCATGAGACCTGTATCGCCACGGGCGCCGAGCCCGCGGCCGTGACGACTGCGACGGCGAGCTGGAAGAACAGCGACGTCGCCGGGACGCCGATCAGCGGCTTCGCAGTCGACGCCAAGGCGTCGAAGACCACACGTGTGGGCGATGCCGAGCTGAAGCTGTTCGCCTGGCACGGCACCAAGGGTCAGGTCCAGGCCGACGAGTGCCAGATCGCCGTTTCCAAGACCGACTTCACCGCCCTCCGCAGCGCCGCGGCCGCTTCCCTTGGTTTCGCCGCGCAGCAGGACAGCGCCGAAAAGGCGGTGTTCCAGTTCTCCGGCGGGGCGAGCGCGCCAAAGCCCGTGGACAGCAGCCAGTTCGACCAGGCGGCGAGCTCTGGCGGCCTCGGTTTGCTGACCATCTCGAAGCAGGGCTCCGGCGCCTTCATGGAACTGCTGCGGATCCGCAAGTAGTCAAAGAGTTCCTCGCTTTCGAAGCGTTCTCGAAGCAAGAAAGAGTCAGATGTCGATCCTCATAGGCGCCAAGACACGCGTCATCTGCCAGGGCATGACCGGAGCCCAGGGCACCTTCCACACCGAGCAGGCGATCGCCTACGGGACCGCCATGGTGGCCGGAGTGTCCCCCGGAAAGGGCGGTTCGACGCACCTGGGCCTGCCGGTGTTCGACACGGTGGCTGAGGCCGCGGAGGCTACGGAGCCGGACGCCAGCGTGATCTATGTTCCGCCGCCGTTCGCCGCCGACTCGATCCTCGAGGCGATCGATGCCGAGATCCCGCTGATCGTCTGCATCACCGAAGGCATTCCGGTGGAGGACATGGTGCAGGTGAAGCGGGCCCTGCAGGGCTCGTCGTCGCGCCTCATCGGCCCCAACTGTCCGGGCGTCCTCACGCCCGAGGCGTGCAAGATCGGCATCATGCCCGGAACGATCTTCCGGAAGGGCTCAGTCGGCGTCGTCTCGCGCTCCGGCACTCTCACCTACGAAGCCGTGTTCCAGACCAGCCAGGTGGGTCTCGGCCAGACGACGGCGGTCGGGATCGGCGGCGACCCGGTCAAGGGGACGGAGTTCATCGACATCCTGGAGATGTTCCTCGCGGATCCAGAAACGCAGTCGATCATCATGATCGGCGAGATCGGTGGCTCCGCCGAGGAGGACGCCGCGGCGTTCATCAAAGAATCCCGCGTGAAGAAGCCGATGGTCGGCTTCATCGCCGGGCGCACGGCGCCTCCCGGGCGGCGGATGGGTCATGCGGGCGCGATCATTTCCGGAGGCCATGGAGGTGCGGAGGACAAGATCGAGGCGATGGAGTCCGCAGGGATCCGCGTCTCCCCTTCCCCGGCCGCCCTCGGCCACACGCTGGCGGAGATGCTGAAAGGCGCCTGAGCGGGCGCCTCGCCTGGAACGCGCGCCGCCCGAGCCCCACATTATCGGGCGGGCGTGGGTGAGGAATGATGAGATGACTCCCGAAGAACGGTCCCTGCTGCAGAACTTCCTCAACGATCTGACCGCGTCGCGCGCGGGCCAGAAGGATGGTGAGGCGGAGCGGATGATCCTCGACGCCCTGCGCGCATCGCCGGACGCCGCCTACCTGCTGGTCCAGCATGCGATCCTGTCGGACCAGGCGCTGCACGCCGCCCAGGACCAGATCGCGCGCCTGCAGGAGCAGACGCGCAACATGCCGGCTCCCGCCCAGCAACCGACCAGCTTCCTGGGCGGCCAGGGCGGTCAGGCCGGGCCCAGCCCCTGGGCTCGCGCCGCCTCACCGCCACCGCAAGACCAGTATGCGGCGCCCCCGCCGCAGGGCGGCGGCTTCACCGGTCCCGGCCCGTTCAACCGTGGCGGTGGCCTTGGCAACTTCCTGCGTAGTGCGGGGACGACCGCGGCGGGCGTCGCGGGCGGCGCGCTGTTGTTCGACGGCCTGTCGAACCTGTTCGGCGGACACCGCGGCGGCGGGTTCGGAGGTTTCGGCGGCGGCTTCGGCGGCCAGCCGACTGAGATCGTCGAGAACAACTACTACGACGACAACTCCGGCGGACTCGACCAGGGCGGTGACGCCGGCGGCTGGGATACGGGCGGAGATGACGGCGGCTCGTTTGACACCTGAGGCGCAGTGGCCGCCTCGCGGCCGCCGCAAAGCTTCGGGCGCGTCATAGGACGGTCAGCCTCCAGCTACGCGAGCAGGCGTCGGGCGGCTCCGGCGCCGTATTTTCCCCCTCTCACCGCCCTAAGGGTTCATCGACGTCGGGCTGTGGGATAACTACGTAGGCGTCGCGCCGGTCACGCTGGCGTGAAGTGCGAAACGATCAAGAGTTCACAACCATGGCAGACGACGCGGGACGGCGCAGCGAGATCCTGGCCGAGACCTCGTTCCTCTACGGCGGCAACGCAGGCTTCGTAGAAGACCTGCAGGCGAGATGGGCGAAGGATCCTGGGTCCGTCGAGCCATCCTGGGCGGAGTTCTTCGCCACCCTCGCCGACGCGCCGGAGACCGTCCGCCAAGCCGGCGAACTTCCCCGGTGGGCGCCGCGCGAGGAGCCGGCCCCCCGACCCGACTGGCTGGCGCCGATCGATGGCCTGTGGCCTGCGGTCGAAGCCAGGCTGCAGCGTCAGGTCGAGCAGCGCGCCCCGGCCGCCAGCCCGGACGAGGTGAGATCGCACACACTGGATTCCCTGCGCGCGATCATGATGATCCGCGCCTATCGGATCCGCGGTCACCTGAAGGCCAAGCTCGACCCGTTGGGCCTCGCGGTCACGGCCGGCGACGCCACCGAACTGGATCCGGCCACCTACGGCTTCTCAGAGTCCGACTACGACCGTCCGATCTTCCTCGACTACGTGCTGGGGCTGGAGAGCGCGACGCTGCGCGACATCCTGGCGATCCTGCGGCGGACCTACTGCAGCACGCTTGGCGTGCAGTACATGCACATCTCCGATCCGGCGGAGAAGGCTTGGCTCCAGCGACGGATCGAAGGACGCGACAAGGAGATCAGCTTCACCAAGGAAGGCAAGATCGCCATCCTCAAGAAGCTGATCGAGGCCGAGGGCTTCGAACGCTTTCTCGCCCGCCGCTACCCGGGAACGAAGCGGTTCGGCCTCGACGGCGGCGAGTCGTCCGTGCCGGCGCTCGAGCAGATCATCAAGCGGGGCGGCGCCCTGGGCGTTCAGGAGATCATCCTGGGCATGCCCCACCGGGGCCGCCTGAACGTCCTGGCCGCGGTGATGGGCAAGCCCTATCGCGCCATCTTCCACGAGTTCCAGGGCGGCTCGTCGATGCCCGAGGACGTCGAGGGCTCGGGCGACGTGAAGTACCACCTGGGGGCGAGCTCGGACCGCGAGTTCGACGGCAACAACGTCCACCTGTCGCTCACGGCGAACCCAAGCCACCTGGAGATCGTGAACCCCGTCGTCCTGGGAAAGGCGCGCGCCAAGCAGGCCTTCACCCTGCGTGAGACGCCGAGCGCAGGGCGGGCCCACGTGCTGCCCCTGCTGATGCACGGCGACGCAGCCTTCGCCGGCCAGGGCGTCGTCGCCGAGTGTTTCAACCTGATGGGCATCCGGGGCTACCGCACCGGCGGCGCAATCCACTTCATCGTCAACAACCAGATCGGCTTCACGACGAGCCCGGCCTATTCGCGCACGAGCCCCTATCCGTCGGACAGCGCGATGATGGTCGAGGCGCCCATCTTCCACATCAACGGCGACGATCCTGAGGCCGTGACCTTCGCCGCTCGCGTGGCGACCGAATACCGCCAGGAGTTCGGCAAGGACGTGGTGCTGGACATGTTCTGTTATCGCCGGTTCGGCCACAACGAAGGCGACGATCCGACGATGACGCAGCCCTTGATGTACAAGGCTATCAAGGGCCACCCTAGCACGCGGGAGATCTACGCCAAACGGCTCATCAGCGAAGGCGTCACCACCGCCGAAGAGGTCGAGACATGGGTTTCGGAGTTTGCGGCCTTCCTCGATGTGGAGTTCGAGGCCGGAAAGACCTGGCACGCCAACAAGGCGGACTGGCTTGATGGCAAGTGGTCGGGTCTAGCTCTACCGGAGGGAGAGGACCGCCGCGGCGAGACGGCGGTGCCCCTGCAGAAACTGCGGGATCTCGGGATGAAGTTCACGGCCCTACCGGGAGGCCTGGACGTCCACCGGACCGTGGCGCGGGTGATCCAGGCGCGCCGCGAGGCTATCCAATCCGGCGAGGATCTGGACTGGGCCACGGCTGAGCATCTGGCCTTCGCCAGCCTGCTGGACCAGGGCTTTCCGGTGCGGCTGTCAGGCCAGGACAGCGTGCGCGGGACCTTCACCCAGCGCCACTGCGACCTCGTCGACCAGACTACCGAAGCGCACTACACGCCGCTGCGGCATCTGCGGCCCGGCCAGGCCCACTTCGAGGCCCTCGACTCCGCCTTGTCGGAAGAGGCGGTGCTTGGCTTCGAGTACGGCTTCTCCCTGGCCGATCCAAGGACGCTCACCCTTTGGGAAGCCCAGTTCGGGGATTTCGCCAACGGCGCCCAGGTCGTGGTCGACCAGTTCCTCTCGTCGGGCGAACGCAAGTGGCTGCGCATGTCCGGCCTCGTCATGCTGCTTCCGCATGGCTACGAGGGCCAGGGACCCGAACACTCCTCGGCGCGACTGGAGCGCTATCTGCAGCTCTGCGCCGAAGACAACCTGCAAGTGGCGAACTGTTCGACGCCCGCCAACTACTTCCACATCCTGAGGCGACAGATCCTGCGGGAGTTCCGCAAGCCGCTGGTGATCATGACGCCGAAGTCTCTGTTGCGTCACAAGAAGGCGGTCTCACCGCTCAGCGAGATGGCGGAAGGCTCCTCCTTCCACCGAGTGCTGCAGGACGACGCCCAATATGGGCGGCTCACCAGCGTCACCCTCAAGCCTGATGACAAGATCCGCCGTGTCGTCCTCTGCTCCGGCAAGGTCTACTATGACCTGCTGGAAGAGCGGGAGAAGCGAGGTGTCGACGATATTTATCTGATGCGGCTCGAGCAGTTCTACCCGTGGCCGGTCAAGTCGTTGACGGTCGAACTCTCCCGGTTCAAGTCCGCCGAACTGGTGTGGTGCCAGGAAGAGCCGAAGAACATGGGCGGCTGGACCTTCGTCGATCCGTGGCTGGAACTGACACTTGCGAAGATGAACATCGCCGCCAAGCGCGCACGATACGTGGGCCGCCCGGCCTCGGCGTCGACGGCTGCAGGCCTGATGAGCCGTCACCTAAAGGAACTGCAGACCTTCCTCGGCCAAGCCCTGGGCTGACCAGATCCGACCTGCCAACGCCCGGCGCCGAGGACGCGCCGGGCGCCCTCGACCCGGAGAGCTCTTTCGATGACCGATATAATGACCCCCGCGCTCGGCGAATCCGTCACCGAGGCGACAGTCGCCCGCTGGGCCAAGCACGCGGGCGAGGCGGTCAAGCGAGACGAGGTGATCGTCGAACTCGAGACGGACAAGGTGAGCCTGGAGGTCGCCGCGCCTGAAGATGGCGTGCTCACGGCGATCGACGCGGAGGAAGGCGCCACGGTCGTCCCGGGCCAGCGCCTCGGCGTGGTAGGCGCCTCGGGAGCCGCTGCGGCTCCTGCGCCAACCAAGGCGCCTGAGCCTGCCGCTCCGAAAGCTGCCGCCCCAGCCCCGGCGGCCACGGCCGCAGCGGACGTCCCTCTCTCCCCGGCGGTGCGCCGTATCGTGGAGGAGAACCGGCTCGATCCGTCCGTCATCGGAGGAACAGGCAAGGATGGCCGTCTGACCAAGGGCGACGTTCTTGCCGCGGTCCAGTCGCGCGCGACGCAACCGGTCGCCCTCCCCTCGGTCGCGCCTTCGCCGGTTCCTGCGGTCGCACGCCCAGCGCGGGCGCTGAGCGAGCGGGAAGAGCGCGTGCCGATGACGCGGCTTCGTCAGACCATCGCGCGCCGCCTGAAAGAGGCGCAGCAGAACGCCGCCATGCTGACGACCTTCAACGAGGTCGACATGAGCGCCGTGATGGCGCTGCGAAACCAGTACAAGGACGCCTTCGAGAAGCGCCACGGCGTTCGGCTCGGTTTCATGGGTTTCTTCGTCAAGGCCTGCATCGCAGCGCTCAAGGACGTCCCGGCGGTCAATGCGGAAATCGACGGCGCCGACCTGATCTACAAGAACCACTATGACATCGGGGTCGCCGTCGGCACCGAGCGCGGCCTTGTGGTGCCGGTCGTCCGGGACGCCGACGCCATGTCCATCGCCGACGTCGAGCGCGAGATTACCAACCTGGGCAAGAAGGCCCGCGACGGCGCGCTCGCTCTGGAAGACCTTCAAGGCGGCACGTTCACCATCTCGAACGGCGGCGTGTACGGATCGCTGATGTCCACGCCGATCCTCAATGCGCCGCAGTCGGGCGTGCTGGGGATGCACAAGATCCAGGACCGGCCGGTGGTGGAAAAGGGACAGATCGTCGTGCGGCCGATGATGTACCTGGCTCTCTCCTACGACCACCGTGTGGTTGACGGGCAAGGTGCGGTCACCTTCCTGGTGAAGGTGAAGGAACACATCGAAGATCCGCAGCGCCTGCTGCTCGAGATCTGACCCGATCCTACGGGCGGTCCACCGCCCATGTCCCCCGAATCAGGAAACCGAAATGGCCGGATACGACGTTGTGATCATCGGCGGCGGCCCGGGCGGCTACAGCGCCGCTATACGGGCCGGCCAGCTGGGGCTGAAGACCGCGTGCGTCGAGATGCGCGCCACCCTCGGCGGCACGTGCCTCAATGTCGGGTGCATTCCCTCGAAGTCTCTGCTTCACGCCTCCGAGCTCTTCGAGATGGCGAAGGAGGACTTCGGGGGCTTCGGCATCGACGTCGAGCCGCGCCTCAACCTCCCGGCCATGATGAAGCAGAAGGCCGAGTCCGTTGGCCAACTCACGAAAGGCGTCGAGTTTCTGTTCAAGAAGAACAAGGTGGACTGGATCAAGGGACACGGCCGCCTGGCGGGTCCGGGAAAGGTCGAGATCACCGCGGAAGACGGCGCCTCGACCACCCTCGAGACGCGCCATGTCGTGATCGCCACCGGTTCGGAGTCTTCCCCTTTGCCGGGCGTGACGGTCGATCAGCAGAGGATTGTGGATTCCACGGGCGCGCTCGACCTTCCCGAAACGCCTGGCCACCTTGTCGTGATCGGCGCGGGCGTCATCGGCCTGGAGCTAGGTTCCGTCTGGCGCAGGCTCGGCGCCAAGGTCACGGTGCTGGAATTCCTCGATCGGATTACCCCGACGCTCGACGAGGAGACGGCCAAGACCTTCCAGCGTTCGCTGACGCGCCAGGGGATCGCCTTCCGCCTTGGAGCTCGCGTAACGGGCGCAACCGTCAAGAACGACGGGGTCGACGTGACCTTCCAGCCCGTCAAAGGCGGCGACGTCGAGACGATCTCCGCCGACTATGTCCTGCTGGCCATCGGTCGGCGTCCGTTCACCCAGGACCTGGGGCTGGAGTCGGTGGACCTGACCACGGATCGCCGCGGATTCATCGAGACGAATCATTTCCGGACGGGGGCGGAAGGCGTCTGGGCGATCGGTGATGTCACATACGGACCAATGCTGGCGCACAAGGCCGAGGACGAGGCCGTCGCCTGCATCGAGATCATCGCCGGGCGCGCGGGGCACGTGAACTACGATGTGATCCCGAACGTGATCTACACCTTCCCCGAAGTGGCGACGGTCGGGCGCACCGAGGAGGAGCTGAAGGCCGACGGCGTCGCCTACAAGGTCGGCAAGTTCCCGTTCACGGCCAACTCGCGGGCCAAGGTCAACCATGAGGCGGAAGGCTTCGTGAAGATCCTCGCCGACGCCCAGACGGACCGTATCCTCGGCGTGCACATGATCGGTCCCGACGTGAGCGAAATGATCAGCGAGTACTGCGTCGCCATGGAATTTGGCGGTTCGTCCGAGGACGTCGCACGCACCTCCCATCCCCATCCGACCCGGTCCGAAGCCCTGCGGCAGGCTGCGATGGGCGTTGAAGGCTGGACGATGCAGGCCTGATCGCCACCATGCTCAGGGGCGCGGATGCGCCCCTGCATAGGCTCTCATGAGACTTGCGGAGTCGACCGCCGCGTAGCGCTGGGTCGTGCTCAAGGACGCGTGGCCGAGCAGCTCCTGGATCGAACGCAGGTCGGCGCCCGCGCCCAGAAGGTGGGTCGCGAAGGCGTGGCGCAAGGCGTGAGGGGTCGCACTCTCAGGTAGGCCCAGGACCGCACGAAGGGACTGCACCAGGGACTGGATCTGCCGAGGACGCAGGGGGCCGCCCCGCGTCGCGCGAAACAGCGCTTCCTCGGCTGCGACCTCGAAGGGGGCGGCGGCGAGGTAGGCATCGATCGCCTCTCGCACCGGAGCAAGCACCGGGACGAGCCGTGTCTTGCCGCCCTTGCCAGTGACCCTGAGGGTCTCGGAGAGGGGAAGGTCGCCGCCCCGGACGCCAAGAGCCTCGGAGATCCGCAGACCGCATCCCCATAGCAGGAGCAGAACGGCGCGATCGCGCAGGGCGACCCAGGCCGGGGCCTGCCGGTCCGAAGCCGCGCCCACGAGCTCGTGCGCCTCGTCGATCGACACCGGCCTGGGCGCCGCCGGTCGGATCCGGGGCCCGCGAACGCGCAGGACCTGCTCGTTGGCGAGCCCGTGCCTCGCGTCGAGATACCGGTAGAAAGCGCGGATCGCTGAGACCGCCTGGGCGAGAGATCTGGGCGCGAGATGACTCTCTGAACGTCGAAAGGCCAGATAGGCCCGCAGATCAGCCGCACTGACGTTCGCCAGGGCCTCGGACGAAACCGGGGCGCCCAGGTGATCGACCAGGAAGGCGGCGAAGGCCGTAAGGCAGGCGCGATAGGCGTCCACAGTGCGCGGGCTCGCGCGGCGCTCCAGCGCCAGATGCGCCAGCCACGCGTCCAGGCACGCCTCGAAAGTCAGGGACCGGGCCATCTCTCGGCCGTCCGCTCGACGACCCGCGCGAGGAACATCACCAGCTCCGCGCCCATGTCCTCGCTGAAAGCCAGCGGGTCCAAGGCGCCAAATGCGATGACGCCTTGGCGAGCCGGCTTCCACATCTGCAGACGCAGGAGGGCGGCGCTGCCGATCTCAGGCCCCAGGGAGCCGAACAATCCGACGGCGGTCGGACATCGCCCGAGCTTCGAGAGCTTGTGAGAGCCGATCAGGGCGTCGACCTGACCCTCGACGAGAGGGACCCATCCCCTGGGCGCCGCTGCGCCCCCTTCCACAGCGATCGCCCCGGTCGCCAGGCCAAAACGGGTTCGCGAGAGTTCATCCAGACGCGCGGCAAGATCCGGAAGGGATTCGGCCTCGAGCAGATCGATGACCGCAGCATGAGTTTGGGCCTGCGCGGCGAAATTGGCGCGGGCGACCGCTTCCAGCCGGCGGCGCTCGCTCGATTCGCGCTGATGGGCTTCGCTCACGCGGGAAAGCGCGATTGGGCCGAAATCGACGACATTGGCCACGTCTTCCCGCAGGCCAATCTCGGCCAGTAACTCCGCCTCATCCTTCAGCCACTCGGCGTTCGACCGCAGGAGCGACCGCAGCGCTTCGGGATCGATAGGTTGCGATGGCGCGTGTCCGGACGCGTCGCTTGTCGGGGCTCGCAGCGCCAAGAGAACTCTCTCCGTTTCGATTCGCCCGCTACGCTAACCATGCGGGCGTCGCGAGCCGATCAAGAGCGCTGCACTGGTTAAGAGCGGGTTGCGTTCGTCCAGCCGGATGGCGAAGACCAAGCATGATCGACGTCCAGACGGACTCGCCGGCCGATTCGGGGCGCGTCGCCCAGGTGCTGATGCCCTTGCCGCTGTGGGAGGCGTACGACTACGCCGAACCGGCAGGCCTGAAGCTCGAGATCGGCGATATCGTGGTTGCGCCGCTTGGCCCACGGACCGTCACGGGCGTCGTCACCGGCTTCAGGGCGATGGCGGGGGTCAATCGCCGGCTGCGCCCCATCGTCGGTCGACTGGACGCTCCGAGGCTCCCGCCGCGAGCGCTCGCCTTTGCGCGATGGGCGGCGGACTACGCGGCCGATGCGCCAGGATCGGCGCTTGCCCTGGCGCTGAGGGGATTGAGAGCGCCGCGCCCCTCCCCGCGGCAGCGATTCGTCGCATCGGGAACGCTGCTCTCCAGGCCTACGTCCGCCAAGCTGAAAGTCCTGGCCGCGGCGACCACGCCGATGACACGCGCGGAACTGGCGCGCGAATCGACGGTCTCCGCTGGCGTGATCGCCGATCTCATCCAGATGGGGGCCCTCGTCCCGGTGGCGCTCGATCTGCCGGAGGAGGCTGCGGACCCCGACCACGCGCCGACGGCGCTGAACGAGAGTCAGGCAGCGGCCGCGGAGATCATCGCCTCCATGGTCTCGACCAATTCATTTGGCGTGGCGCTGCTGGACGGAGTGACCGGCTCGGGCAAGACCGAGGTCTATCTCGAGGCGGCCGCAACGGCGCTCCGACAGAGCCCGCACTCGCAAGTGCTCGCGCTTCTGCCGGAAATCGCCCTCACCGAAGCGATCATCCGCCGGTTCCACGCCCGCTTCGGCGTCGCGCCGGCCCAGTGGCACTCGGGCGTCGCCGGCCCGCGCAGGAGGGAGACCTGGGAGGCCGTCGCCGAGGGCCGGGCGCGGGTCGTCGTGGGCGCACGCTCGGCGCTGTTCCTCCCGTTCGCCGACCTGCGCCTCATCATCGTCGATGAAGAGCACGACGCGTCCTACAAGCAGGACGAGGGCTTCGTGTACCATGCCCGAGATCTCGCCGTGGCGCGCGCAAAGATCGAAGGCGCGCCCGTGGTGCTGGCTTCGGCCACGCCTTCGCTCGAGACGCTCTGGAACGCGCATTCGGGTCGATATCGTCACCTGCGGCTCATCGATCGCCATGGCGCCGCACGCCTGCCGGACGTGGGCCTGATCGATCTGCGCAAGACGCCCCCCGATCAGGGGCGCTGGCTATCGCCGCCCCTCGTCAGCGCAGTTCGGGAAACCTTGGCCCGCGAAGAGCAGGCCCTGCTCTTCCTCAATCGCCGCGGATACGCGCCGCTCGTGATCTGCCGGTCCTGTGGCGAGCGGATGAAAGCCCCTGACACCGACTCCTGGCTGGTGGAGCACCGCTACAGCCGGAGGCTCGTCTGCCACCTCACCGGCTTCTCCATGCCGCGACCCGACCGGTGTCCCGCCTGCGGCGCCGCTGACAGCCTCGTCTCCGTTGGCCCGGGAGTTGAGCGCGTGGAGGAAGAGGCTCGACTGCTGTTTCCCGAGGCCCGGATCGCGGTCTTCTCTTCGGACACCGCGCCAGACGCCCGCAGCGCGCGGGCGCTTATCGAGGCCATGGAGCGGGGCGATTTCGACATCATGGTCGCCACCCAGTCGGCCGCCAAGGGACACAACTTCCCAAAGCTGACGCTGGTGGGAGTGGTGGACGCGGACGTGGGCCTGCGAGGCGGCGATCTTCGAGCCGCCGAGCGCACCTTCCAACTCCTCACCCAGGTCGCGGGGCGAGCGGGACGCGCCGAGCGACCGGGCCGCGCGCTCATCCAGACCTGGTCGCCGGATCACGCGGTCATGCAGTCGATCGCTTCGCAGGATCGCGACGGTTTCATCGCGGCCGAACTCTCGGAGCGGGAGGCCCTGGGCCTGCCGCCGTTCGGTCGGCTCGCGGCGGTGATCCTCTCGAGCCAGAAGGGAGACGTCCTCGAGGAGTTCGCCCGCGCATTCGTTTCGGCGGCCCCAAACGCCGAAGGCGTTACGATCTTCGGGCCCGCCGACGCCCCGCTCGCCCTGGTTCGCGGGCGCAGGCGCAAGCGGATCCTCGTCCGAGCGGAGAGATCCGTCGACGTGCAATCCTTTCTCCTTGCCTGGCGCGCGCGCTGGCCGCCGCCAGGCTCCGTGAGGATCGATATCGATGTCGATCCGTATAACTTCCTCTAAAGCTTTCAACCGCGCTCGGCGGAACGGCGTCTCGTTGCTCGACGGAAGGTTAGACGACCCGGATGCACCGCTTCCTCAGCGGCGAGACGCTGGCCTCGTTCGTTACCCTGACCTTCCTCGAGATCGTCCTGGGGATCGACAACCTCGTGTTCCTGGCGCTGGCGGTGCAGCGCCTCTCCCCCCAACGACGCGACCAGGGCCGGCTCGTCGGGCTGATCCTCGCCATGGCGCTGCGCATTCTGATGCTCGTGGGTCTCGTCTGGGTGGCGAACATCGACGTCACCCTTTTTCAGGTCCTCGGGAGACGCGTCACGGTGAAGGACCTCGTCCTGATTTGCGGCGGTCTTTTTCTGCTGACCAAAGGGACCATCGAGATCCATGACGAACTCGAAGCGCCCGAGGCGCCCGGCGCACCCCGGCGGGAGAGGCCGGGGGCTTCATTCCTTGGCGTGGTCGGTCAGATCGGCCTCATCAACATCGTCTTCTCCCTCGATAGCGTCATCACCGCGGTCGGAATGACGAACGACCTCTGGGTGATGGTCGCCGCGGTCGTCGCCTCGACGCTCGTGATGTTGCTGGCGGCCGCCCCGGTCGGCGATTTCATCCACACCCGGCCGACGATGAGGATGCTCGCCTTCGCCTTCATCCTGCTGGTCGGCGTCGCGTTGCTCGCGGACGGAATCGGGTTCCACATCCCGCGTGGCTACGTCTATTTCGCCATCGCCTTCTCGCTCTTTGTCGAGCTGCTCAACGCGGCCTATCGAAGGATGCGGAACCACGGCGGCCCAGCGAACCCGTGAGATCTAGCGTCACAATTTAGCGACGGATCGTCGCATCGCGGCCAATCTGTCGGGTCACCGATCGATCAAGAAAATTTGATCAGACGCGACTGAAAAGGATTTATGCTGAAGATACCATCGCCAATAGAGAAAGTTACGCCGCCCAATCAAGGTCTGACTTCGTACTGTTTCCGATACTTTGCCGATATTTTCTTCACCCACGCTTTAGTCTATAACAACACATACGTATTATGTCACTCTTTTTATTGTTGGAGACAACCCTTCTCGCCCATCTATGAAATATTCGAACGAACCGCAGGGGTGAAACGTCGGCAAAGCTCTCGCAGACTGAAGTGACAATGAAGCTGCGCTTTGGCCACACTGCGGCGCAAAAGCGCGCCTTGGGCGGCCGTAAACCGTCTTTTCATCCCCCCGCGGCACCGTTAGGCAGGACCCTGCTCCAGCGGGGGAGAGATCCGTTAGTATGGCCATACGCGTACGATCCATCATTAGTTCATTGGCGGCAGCCATTGTGCTCTGCATGGGTCCCGTGAACGCTGCGGCCGAGTCCTACTGGGAATGCGTGCCGTTCGCCCGGCTGGTGTCGGGAATCCAGATTTTCGGCGACGCGTACACTTGGTGGAACCAGGCAGTGGGCCGCTACGAGACTGGGTTCAAACCCAAGCTTGGGGCCGTGCTCTGCTTCAAGCCGACCGGGCGGATGCGACTGGGCCACGTCGCCGTGGTGAGCCAGGTCATCACGGACCGGATCATTCAGATCACCCACGCGAATTGGTCCCCCATTGATGGGTCGAGGGGTCAGATCGAAAAGAACGTGACGGTCATCGATGTCTCGGCGGCCGGGGACTGGAGCTTGGTGAAGGTGTGGTACGACCCGTCGCGGGACCTGGGTTCGACGACCTACCCCACTTACGGTTTCATCTATCAGGACGGCCAGGCGTCGCGGTACGCGGTCGCGCAGAAGGCGGCGGTTCAGGTGGCCCAGAATGCGGCCAACCGCGTCGTCGCGGCGGTGCGTCCCGGCGCTTCCCCGCTTCAAATGCTCGGCCAGGTCGCCGACTCGACCGATCGGATCGCCGCCCTCATCGAGATGGCCACGAGCCAGGGTGGGTCGGAGAAGAAGTAGCGCGCGGCGAGTTCCACGCGTCTTGCGCGCACGCGTAGCGCCCTTTAGGCGGCGTCAGTGGACCAGCTTGAAGATCTGCCCTTCCGTCACTTCAGCGTTCCCTTGCCTGGCCGCGGCCCCGGCGAGGTCGCCGTCCTGGACTTCGGTCGCCTCGATGACCGGGTGGCCGCCGTTTTCCTGCACGCCAATGGGTTCAACGCCAGGACGTATCGACGGCTGCTCGGGGCCGTAAGCAGGTTCGGCCGCGTCCTGGCTTTCGACCAGAGAGGACACGGGGCGACCACCCTGCAGGCGCGCCCAGAGGGACGCCGGGATTGGCTGGACCTCCGCGACGATCTGCTCGCCTTCATCGGGGCTCTGGATCTCAAGGCTGTAGCGCTCTGCGGACATTCGATGGGGGCGACCGTGAGCCTTCTGGGCGCACGGGAGGCGCCCGACCGTATCGATCGCCTGCTTCTTCTGGATCCCGTGATGATCCCCAGGGCGCCTGCGCCCGCAGGGGGCGATGCTTCACCGATGGTCGCAGGCGCGCTTCGTCGAAGGGCTGCGTTCGCCAGTCGCGCCGAGGCTCGCGCGGCCTATCTCGGCAGAGGCGCGTTCGCCACGTGGCCCGAGGCCATGATCGAGGACTATGTCGAGGGTGGGTTCCGGGACTTGCCTGGCGGCGGAGTCCAACTCGCCTGCGCCCCTGCCTGGGAGGCGTCGAACTACGACGCCCAGGCCCACGATTCCTGGGGGGCGCTGGCCTCCTATCCGGGCCCGGTGCAGATCCTTGCCGCAGAGACGGGCTCGACCTGTCGCGAGCCGGAAGACTTCGATTTCGGATCCATGGCCCCCAGGATCTCCCTGGAGAGGATCCCAGGGACCACACATTTCCTTCCGATGGAGCGGCCGGATCTGGTGACGAACGCGCTCAAGGACGCGCTTCTGGCAGGCCGCTGAGGCCTCAGAACCGGAGTCCCGGGACCACCTGCGACTCGAGGCGAGCGCGCCGCTCTGGCGAAAAAGGAACAACCTTCCGCTCGGCAAGATCAAGGTCGGTCGCGACCGCCAGCGCCGAACCCCACGCCCGACCGGTGGCAGGGTCAAGGATCCAATGGACGAAGCGCTGCGTCGTGTCGTCGACACCCGCGAGGCCAGAGCGCACTTCCAGCCGCGATCCCGCTTCTGGCCATCCGAGGTAGGCAATCCGATATTCCAGCACGGCGCCGCCCACGCGGTTGCCGGCCGTTGCGATGGCGGTGTCGCCGTTCAGGCGGCCACGAAGCGCAGGAACGCCATCGGATATTCGCCCCACGAACACCTCGGGCCTCATGCGGCCGAACACGTCGCAGTCCTGGATGCCAACGGTTCCGCTGGCGATCGGCAGCAGACCGAGTGCGTTCGCCGTTTCCATGGAACCTTCGCCGACGCTCTCAGCGAGGCTCAGGCTTCGGGGCTGGGCTCTGGATGGAACCTCCACCCTCAGGCTTTCGAGAACCTCGCGGCTCCTGGCCGACCACGGAAACGGACGACGCTCATTGACGGTCACATGAGCGACCACCGTCTGGAAGGCGGCGGCCAATTCCCCTGTCATGGAATGAACAAGGAGCTGGAGGACGCGGGCCTCCGTATCGGCGACCTCCACCACGCCGGCCGTCATATGGAGAGCGGCCGGCGCCGCGGCTTCCCGAAGAAAGCGGATGTGCTGGTCCTTGACCAGGAAGGTGCTTGCCGCCCTCCGGCTGAAGGCGGCGCCCAGCCCGAGTTGGGCGGCGAACCCTGCCAGTCCCTCCATGGCCCGGGCGACATAGAAGCGCACATTCATGTGCCCCATGTGGTCGCATTCCCAGGCGTTCACACCGCCACGCCAGACCTCCACCCCGGGAGCGGTCGAGGCGGGGTCGCTCACCAGGGGGTCCGCGCCGTGAGGGCCTGCTCGGCGCGACATGCGGCGGGCTCGGGCGTCTCGCGGATCGTCGCCAGCTGTGCGCGGGCGGACCGGAGATCCTCCTGGAAGACAGGCGACGCCTGGAGGGTCGCGAAAAGTGTGGAGGCCGCCGTCCGCGCCTCGGTCACGGCGCTCGCGCTGTGGACGCCGCACACAGCCCGGCTCTCACCGAAGGCGCGCGCCCGCTGAAGGATGGGGCCGGCGCGAGCGGGGAGCAGCTCCGCGAGGATCAGTCCGTAGGTCCAGGCGAACGTCGCGTGACCCGAGGGATAGTCGAAGCTTTCGTCCAGCGCCTTGGACCGCGGCGTGCAGATGGGCCCGGAGTCGCGCAGATAGGGACGCGGCCGGCGGTACAGGTCCTTGGGCCCGCCGTAGGCGGACTGAAGATCGGGATAGAGCCTTCTGAGGATCGCCACGAGCGCAGGGGCGTCCTGCTCGGTCAAGGTCACGCCGGCGGCGCAACTGAAGTCGCGTAGAACTGACGGTATCCTCAGGTCGACGTCATTCTGCGCCAGAGCCCAGCGAGAAGACCCCTCCAGGGCGCGAGTCGCCTTGAAGACGGCTCGATCCTCGAGATCCCGCGTCGAGCCGGGCGCGGGGGCCTGCGGCACGACCGCGACCGTATCGGGTTCGTGGCCGGTGAGATACCCGCCGGCCGGGGGAGCCTGGGCCAACGCAACGGCGGACAATGCGCCCACGACGCAGAGGCTCGTCGCCACACCCAACCCGAACCGCATGCCCTCCGCCTCCCGCGCTGGTCCCCTAACTGACAAGGAAACCCGCCGGCCTCAACCCCCCGCATTCGCGGAACGGGATCAGGACCTTGGCTGAGGCGCCCGGTTGAAGAGGCTCGCGTAGCGGCGCTTGCTCCGTGTGCGCCAACCTCCGCGATGGTAGGCGTCGGAGACGATCAAGGGCGCGACGGTCGTCGCCTCAGCAAACACCATCTGCTCGTGCGTCACGTCGACCTTGCCCCAGGAACAGGCTTCCTTGAGCGTGGAAGAGGAGCAGGCTCCGTCCCGCACGTCGGCGACCGTGATTTGCACGGCGTACTTGTGCATGTCGGCTTCTATGCCCAGGATCTCGGCGCAGACCACCGTATCCTGAGCGAAGTTCTTCGGCACACCGCCGCCCACCATGAAGAGGCCGGTGGTCCCCGCCTCGATCTTGACATCCGTCAGCTCCCGGAAGTCCGCAACCGAGTCGATCGTCATGTAGGGAAGGCCGGCCTTGATCCGCTCAGCCTGGTGCTTCACGAGGCCAAAGCCCGCGGAACTGTCGGTGAACGCGGGACAGAAGATCGGGCACCCCTCCTCGTATGCTGTCTGGACGAGGCTTCCCTCCTTGCGGGCGTTGCCCTGCGACAGCCAGCGGCCGATCTGGTGGATGAATTCTCGGGAGGAATAGGGCCGCGGCTCCAGCGAATCCGCGATCGCCTTGATCGCGTGATCGCAGGCCTGCAGCTCCTCCTCGTCGATGTAGGTGTCGTAGATCCTGTCGATGTACAGAGCGCGCAGGTCGCGGTCATCGACGCCGCCCTTGGCCTGGTAATGGCGGAAGCCAAGCGCCTCGAAGAAATCCATGTCGATGATCGAGGCGCCCGTCGCGACCACGACATCCGCCATGCCGTAACGGAGCATGTCCCGATAGACGTGCATGCACCCTCCGGCGCTCGTGGAGCCGGCAAGTGTCAGCCAGACCGAACAGGCGGGATCGTCGATGGCCATGTTGAGGATGTCGGCGGCCCGAGCTGTGTCGCGTGAAGCGAAACTCATCTTGCGCATGGCGTCGATGACGGGCCGCGCGTCGTACGCGGCGATGTCCACGTGCTCGACGGTGGACGCGAGCAGTTCGGCCTTGGCGTTGGTGGCGGGCGCGTCCATCTCTGCCCCTCCTTTGAGCAAACGTATGGGTGTTCCGCCGATGGCGATCGCGCCAGGCGGCAGCGGGAGAGATTGCGGGCGACCCGACGCGGCGCCCGGGAGTCAGCGGCGACGACGGCGCCGGGCGCGAGTCCGCGGAAGCCTGACGACGGAGTCCGCCTCGGGCTTCGCCGTCGGTATCGAGCGAGGCGCCAGACCGAACATGGACGCCATCGGAGGATCCGCAACCTCGACCGTCTCGAGATCCCCGAAACCGTTGAACCGCGTCGTCATCGCCACGCCATAGGCGCCGAGCATCCCGATCTCGATGAAGTCCCCCTCCTGGACATCGTCCGGAAGGCGGAACGGACCGGGCATGTGATCGATCGAGTCACAGGTGGGGCCGTAGAACTGAAAGGCCCGCATCGGGGCGCCCGATGGGCCGTCCGGCCGCACAAGCTTGGCCGGGAACGGCCACTTGGCGTGAGCCGCGTCGAACAGGGATCCGTAGGCTCCATCATTCAGATAGAGGGCGTCACCCTTCCGAAGCTCGACTCGCGTCAGGAGCGAAGTCCCCTCGGCGACAAGCGCCCGCCCGGGTTCACACCAGAGCTCCGTCGTCTCGTGCACCATCATGTCGGAGAACCCGCGATCGATGGCCGCGAGGTACTCTTCGAGATCCGGGGGGGCCATTCCGGGATAGACGGATGGAAAGCCGCCGCCGACATCAACCACGTCGGCAAGGACGCCGGCCCGCACAAGCGCCCGCGACGCCTGCGCCATCGCCGCCTGGAAGGCGGATGGCCGCATGCACTGGCTGCCGACGTGAAAGCTCACGCCCATCATGTCCTGGGTGGATCGACGCGCGGCGAGCAGGAGGTCGGGCGCATAGGAGACCGAGACGCCGAACTTCCCGCCCAAGGCGTACGCCGCCCCGGGAGCCTCGACGGCGAGCCGCACGATGATCTCGAGATCGCGCGCCCACCCGGTGACCTCCAGGATCTTCGCGAGCTCGGCTTCGCTGTCGATGGCGAACGTCCGCACGCCGAAGTCGGAATATGCGGCGGCGATCGCCTGCCGGCTCTTGACGGGGTGCATGAAGGCCATGCGTGCGTCCGGCGCATGCGTCCGCACGAGCTCGATCTCCGCCGCGGAAGCTACGTCGAAACGACGCACGCCTCCGCGCAGGACCTGCGCGATGACCCACGGAGAAGGGTTAGCCTTCACCGCATAGAGGACGTCACCTTTGAAGTTTTGGCTGAACCAGCGTGCAGCTAGCTCGACGGCGCCCGGCCGCACGAGTGCGACAGGACGTTCCGGCGACCGCTCACGGACCAGGTCCAGGGGCGAATGGTACGTGTGCAACTCACGTAACCCCCTGCAGATTGTTAACCCAGGCCGGCGTTAGCAGAGCATGTCTGATGGACTTCGGGTCCGCCGGAGCGCGCCAAATAGGGACGTCGGGCCCGCATGTAAAGCGGCAAAATCGCGATCGGCCCGATGACGAGTGAAGCCAGGCCACAGGGCGTCGCTGCTCGCGGGCCGTAGAAAGTTCGAACGGCTCAGGCCGCCGATGCGCGGCTGACGGGAGGCGCCCTGCGGCGCAGGCGGCCCAGGCGCCGCAGTCTCCGCCAGAACCGGCTCTTCTCCGGCTCGGGATATGGCTGGAGCAGCCGCAGAAACTCCTCTGCGCAGGCTCGCCAGGAGTACTGCAGCGCCACACGTCTCACTTGGGCCCGATCGATTTCCAGCGCAGCCAGGCAGGCTTCCTTCAAGCCATGATCCCGGGAGGCGGCGAGACTCCCGGCGCCGGTGCCCGGGATGATGTCAATCGGTCCTGGGGCCGGGAAAGCGGCGACGGGGGTTCCCGCGCCCCAGGCTTCGAGGATGACCAAACCAAAGGTGTCGGTAAGAGAGGGAAACACGAACACGTCGGCGCACGCGTAGTGCGCCGCAAGCTCGGCGCCGAACTTGGTCCCAACGAATCTCACGCTGGGAAACGCGGCCTCGAGCTCCTCGCGCTGCGGCCCGTCGCCCACCACCACCTTGGTTCCCGGAAGATCCAGGCCGACGAAAGCTCCGATGTTCTTTTCGACAGCGACGCGGCCAACGTTCAGCCAGATCGGCCGAGGCAGCCCTTCGAAGATGTCCCGCTCGTCAGCGTGACGCGGCCTGAACAGTTCGGTGTCAAGGCCCTTCGCCCATAGGGAAATGTTGCGGAACCCGTGGGCTTCCAACTCGTCCCGCATTGTGGGCGTGGCCACCATCAGGCGACCAGAGGGCCGATGGAACCAGCGCATGTAGGCGTAGCCGGCGGCCAAAGGGACGGGCAATCGCGCGGACACGTACTCCGGGAACCTTGTGTGGTAGCTCGTGGTGAAGGGGAGCTTCCACTCAAGGCAGATCCGCCGCGCGGCCAAGCCTATCGGACCCTCCGTGGCAATGTGAATGGCCTCCGGTTCGAAAGCCTTGAAGCGATCCTGAACCCTCTCATACGCGCCGACCGCGAGCTTGATCTCCGGATAGGTCGGCATCGGGAAGGTCGGGAACTGGTCGGGACTGATCACCTCGACCTCTTCCCCGATCTCCCTCAGCTCGGCCACGACCCGGGTGAGCGTCCGCACGACGCCGTTGACTTGCGGCTCCCAGGCGTCGGTGGCCAGAAGGACTCTCATCAGGCGGGGGCAGGTTCCAGTAGGGGTTTCGCCGCGCGGCCTGCGCGACCGCCTTGCTGTATCATGGACGACGAAGTCCGCGCCGCCCAGTCGACGATTTCGAGACGCCCGTCGGCATGCTCGACCAGGACGGTGCAGCTCTCAACCCAGTCGCCGTCATTGGCGTAAAGAACGGGTCCGATCTGGCGCATTCCGGAGCTGTGAATGTGCCCACAGATCACGCCGTCGTACCCCCGCCGGCGAGCCCCCTCGGCGGCGGCGTCCTCAAAGGCCTCCACGAAGCGCCGGGCGCCGCCAATCTTCGTCTTGATGTGAATCGAGAGGCTCCAGTAGGGGAGGCTGAGCCGCTCCCGAACTCGGACGATCGCGGTGCTGAGCCCGAGAAGCGCCTTGTAGGCGAGGTCCCCCGCCAGCGCGTGCCAGAAGGGGCGCTTCGATAGAGTATCGAACTCGTCGCCATGGGTCACAAGGAAGCGGCGGCCGTCGGCTGTCTCGTGCTCAGCGTCCCGGGCGACGCGAACGCCTGCGAAATGGACGCCGCAAAAGTCCCGTAGTCGGTCGTCATGGTTGCCTGGAATGTAGGTCAGGATCGCGCCGTCGCGGGCAAGCCGCAGGAGCTCGCGCAGGACCTCATGATGCGAGGGCGGCCAGCACCAGCCCCCCTTCATTTTCCAGCCGTCGATTATGTCGCCGACCAGGAACAACCGTTCACAACTCAGATTACGGAGGAAATCGGTGAGTTTCTCGGCCTGGCAATCCCGCGCCCCCAGATGGACGTCAGAGATAAAGACCGCCCTCAGATGAGTGGAGCGTGACATGTCGTGCACGGCCAAGCCCTCGCGTGAGGTTCTCGCGCTAATCTGATTGGTTGAATATTTTATGACGAGAGGCCCGGCAGTCGTCTTCGAGCGTCGCCGTCAATGGAAGCGCTCCGCGGCTTGTCGCATATAGAGCAACTCAGGCGAACGTCACGAAAAACGCCGACCTTCGGCTAGCGATGAGTCTGTTGACGGATGCGAACGACCCCAACCGGATGATTTCGCATCCGTGGGCGGTCGAGTCGTGGCCCACACGATTCAGCGGCCGTCCGCGGGCTTTCCAGACGGACGTCGCCTCCCCCGCCGTCACGGTGTGGGGCCGAATACGCCGGATAGAATGGCTTGCAGCCCCATGGCGTCGACCTCGGCAAAGGCCGCGGGCTCCGCGCTGTCCACGTCCAGCACGCCCAGCAACTCGCCTGCCGCATTAAACACGGGAAGGACCACCTCGCTCCGCGAGCGCGAATCGCAGGCGATATGGCCTGGGAAGGCGTCGACGTCGGGGACGATGAGCACCTGGCGGTTCGCCGCTGACGTCCCGCAGACGCCGCGACCGAACGCGATCCGGAGGCACCCGAGTTGGCCCTGATAGGGCCCCACGACGAGCTCTCGCGGCCGGCTTGGGTCGACGCGATAGAACCCTGTCCACAGAAACTCGGGGAACGCTGCAGCGAGCATCGAGGAGACCGTCGCCATGCGCGCGACCGGATCAGGCTCGCCCTCCAGCACTGCGACGATCTCTTCAGCCAGGGTGGCGTAGCGCGCCACCTTTTCCTGCGGCAGTTGAGCGGGAGAAAAATTTTCGGCCATGACCGCCACATAGCGCGGGGCGATCAAGGCTCAACAAAAAATACGCCCTGCGGCAAGCGGACGGGTTGAACCAAATGCTGCAGCGCAGCATCTACACTCTTGGCGAGCGTCGCCCGAAGGGACCAATGCAGGCCGATGACACCCGTGGCCTAGGGGCTGCGGATCGTCGACGTTCCGTCCGGCGCGAGCGACCCGCAACGGGAAAGGACCACTAATGGTCTCGGAAAAAGCCTACTCAGCCTGGAGTGAGCGAATCCTGATCGCCCAGGGCGTTGTGGCGCGTCAACCGGACCTTGCCGCGAAACTCTCGCTGGCGCTGAATCGGCGGCGCGCTAGGGCAAACCGCCGCCGTCTCGCCAAGCACTGAACGTCACCCCTCGTTAGACTCCGACCATGAAGACCTACAACCTCGACCTCCGCCACGCCTCTTCCAAGCGTCGCCTAAACGCGACGCCGGGAAATCGATTGGCGCCGTTGAAGAACCGCCTCGCAGACGACGGCGCCGCGATCAGGTGGGCGCAGGCCGAGTTGCTGGACTTCGCGCGCAGAGCACGCGGTGAAGACTACCAGTACGTCGAGGGAGCGGTTACGGAGCTGTTGCCGTTTGGCACTCTGATCGAAGGAAGGGACTACCGGCGTCTGGGCCGATGGGTTTGCAACGCCGACGGCCTCATTTGGCGCGATTCGGCCACCGCGACCGCAGACTAAGCCAGGTCTGCGCCGAGCAGGCCCAGCGGCGCCGGAACCGTAGCCGCGCCAACCTGAATTAGATCATCCGCTCAGGCCCGCCGCGGGGTGTCGAAAGTTGCGCGCCTCGGCGCCATATCATCGCCGCCAGCAGGCTCTCGGGGTCCTCTCCGACCGCTCCTTCGGCGGCCACGTCGGCCGCGCGCCGCCAGCACGAAACGGCTAGGCCGCGAGCCGTTCGCCAGCGCGCAGTTCCCCTGCGTGTTGAAGGAAGGCGGCGAAGACCCAGACGAGCCACAGCGGCTTGGAATTGTCCGCCACGCCAGCCGCGTGCGCCTCGGCCATGCGCCGCACCTCATCCAACTCGATCACTCCGCAGTCTCGGAGGCGTGCGCATTGCGGCAGGGCGAGCATGTGCTCGCGCAGAGGGCCGCGCAGCCACTCGGAGATGGGCGGCGCGAAGCCAGTCTTGCGACGGTAGAGGACCTCGCGCGGGAGATAAGCCTCGAGCCCCTGCTTCAAGATCGCCTTGCCGCCTCGCAGGCGGTTCCGCTTGAGTTCGGGCCGTAGGTTGAAGGCGGCGACGAAGAAGGCCGGGTCCAGCATCGGCGAGCGCAGCTCCAGGCTGTGAGCCATGCTCGTGCGGTCGGTCTTCACCAGGATGTCCCCCGGCAGGTAGGTCACCGCGTCGGCGTACTGGGCCCGCTGCAGAGGATCCAGCGGAGCCGGGGCATTGTAGGCGCTGCGCACGAGCTCGTCGGCGTCGTAACCTCCGAGCCGGCGACGGAAGTCCTCCGTGAGAAGGCGCTCACGGATCTCCCGCGGGAGGGCCTGGACCATCCGGACGTAGGCGGAGGCGGGATCGAGCGTGAGTTCCTTCAGGGTCGTGCGGGCTCGCAAAGGACGCGGAAGCCAGGCGCCCCTCGGGCAGATCTCCGCCAACTGACCCGCCACCCCAGCGCGCACTGGCTCGGGCACAAAGCGCCGCAGCCGATCTTGCGCCATGTGGAAGCCGTAGCGCCTGTACCCGGCCACGGCCTCGTCGCCGCCATCGCCGGAGAGCGCCACGGTCACGCCTTGGCGGGCGTGGGCGCAGACCGCCAGCGTCGGCACCGCCGAGACGTCGCCGTACGGTTCGTCGAAGATCTGAGGCAGGCGGTCCACCACCTCGAAATCGGCAGGGGAAACCTCGAGCACCTCGTGGCGTGCGCCATAGAGGTCGGAGACGGACCGGGCGTAGGGCGTCTCATCGAGAGCAGGATCGGCAAAGCCGATCGAGAAGCTCCTCACGGGAGCCTCGGAGGCTTCGGCCATCAGGGCCGTGACTGCGCTGGAATCGACCCCTCCCGAGAGCAACGCCCCGATCGGGACATCAGAGATCAGTCGCCGGCGAACGGCCTCCCTGAGCTCGTCGATGAGCGCCTCAGGCGGGATCGCCGAAGGTGAGGCGAGGCGATCGAGGAGCGACCAGTACGGACGGATGCGCGGCTCGCCACCCCTCCGGACGACCATGAGGTGAGCCGGCGGCAGCTTGCGGATGGCGCGATAGATGGTCCTGGGGTCGGGTATGTAGCCGTAGGCGAAGAAGTCCTCGACGGCGAACGGATCGAGATCGCGCGGGATCTCCGGAAGCTGCGTCAGCCCCTTGATCTCGGAGGCAAAGGCGAGGACCCCCGAAGGCTCGATCGCGTAGTGCAGGGGCTTCTTGCCGAAGCGGTCCCTGGCCAGCACCAGCTGCTGGCCAGTCGCGTCCCACAAGGCGAGCGCGAACATCCCCTCCAGTCTTGCGAACAAGCTCTCTCCCCAGGCGCGCCAGCCGTGCAGCAGAACCTCGGTGTCGCTCCGCGTCCGGAACTGGGCGCCCACGGCCTCGAGCTCGGCCCTGAGCTCGCGGAAGTTGTAGATCTCCCCGTTGAACGTCACGGTGACGGCTCCGTCGGGGGTCCGCATGGGCTGAGCGCCGCCGGCCAGGTCGATGATGGCCAGGCGTCGGTGGCCGAGCGCCACGCCAGGCTCGAGGTGTTCCCCTGCCCCGTCCGGCCCGCGGTGAGACATGGCCAAGGTCATCGCGCGCAGCCGCGCGGGATCGAAGGGTCTCGACCCTTTGATATCGAAGAGCCCTGCGATCGCGCACATGTTCGCTCCGATGGCCCGTGATGAGGGCCACCCCGGAGCCTGCGCGGGCGCGCGTCAGCAGGCCCCGTCAAATGGAATGGAGCCCGTGCGTGGCGAAGATCCTGTTTCTGGCTCACCGCCTTCCGTTCCCGCCCGACAAGGGGGACAAGATCCGGGCCTTCCACATGATCCGCCGGCTAGCCGCTCGGCACGAGGTCTGGCTTGGCGCGCCCATCGACGACCGCGCCGACCTGTCGCGGCTCGATCCGGCTGTGTTAGGGTGCGCGGAGGTGGCCTGTCCGCGGCTGGGGCCGGGGCGCCGAGCGTTCAACATGGCGATTGCCCTGTTCACGGGCGACCCGCTCAGCGTCGCGCGCTTCCGCCATCCCGACCTGGCCCGGTGGATCGAACAGGTCCTGCGGGAGGTCCGTCCAGACATGGTCGTGCTCTATTCCTCCGCGCTCGGCGAACGGCTCCTGGGTCGCCTGCCGGACGGCCTGCCGCTGCTCGTCGACTTCGTCGACGCCGACGCCGCTAAGTGGGCGGCCTACGCAGCGGCCGCGCCCTGGCCTCTCTCGTGGCTGTTCCGCCGCGAAGCGCGCAAGCTCGTGGCCTTCGAATCCGCGCTGCTCTCCAGGGCCGATGCGGCCTTGCTCGTGAGCGACGCGGAGCGGCAGGTCATGGCCCGCCTGCAGCCGCAGTGGGCCGCCAAGCTCGAGGTCATGTCCAATGGCGTCGATCTGGAGGCGTTCCCCCCCGCCCCTGCCGCCAGCGGGTCGGTCATCATCATGTGCGGGCGCATGGATTATCGCGCCAATGTGGAAGGCGCGCGCTGGTTTGCGCACGAGGTGTTTCCGCTAATCCGCAAGCGCGCCCCCGAAGCGATCTTCAGGATCGTGGGCGCGGGCCCCACGCGGGCCGTCCGTACGCTCGCACAGCTGCCGGGAGTCGAGGTGACGGGCGCGGTGCCTAAGGTCTGGCCGCACCTTGCGGAAGGCAGAGTGGTCGTGGCCCCGCTACGCTTCGCGCGAGGAATACAGAACAAGGTGCTCGAAGGGCTGGCCGCGGCCCGGCCAGTGGTGGCCACCACCGCGGCGCTCGAGGGGCTGGAAGTGGTTCCGGGGCGCGAGGCGCTGGCGGCGGACGAGCCTGCAGCCTTCGCCGGGGCGGTGCTCCAGGTGCTGGAGGGAAGCGCCGCCCGGGACCTGGGCGACCGCGGGCGTGAATTCGTCGAAAACCGCCACCAGTGGGACGTTCAGCTGCGCAAGCTCTGCAGCCTGGTGGAGCGGCTGACCGCGTCGACGTCAGGCGAGGCTGCGGCTGAGCCAGGGCGAGACGATGTTGGCGACCGGCAGGGGCAGGCGCCGCCACGCCCCGATCATGGCCTGGTATCTGGGGTTGGTCGGGTTGAGGTTGGGCACGTGGCGGGAGCGGATCAGCCGGTAGTGGTGGGCGACCGTCCGCGGTTCGAATCCCCAGTTGCACTTGAAGCTGAACGGCCCGGTGCCCCGCTTGCTGCGCCCGAAGTCGAACACGACGCAGCCGCGCTCGGCGGCCCGGCGCATCAGCTTCCAGTACATCAGGTCATTGGACCCGAGCGTGCGGGCCTCGGGCGTGCTCCCGGTGTAATAGGGTAGAACCCGGCCGCGGAAATAGTAGCTGAGGACGCTCGACACGGGCCGGCCCTCGCTCCGGACGGTCAGGATCTCGCAGCGATCGCCGAACGCCGCCTTCAGGGCCTGGAAGAAGCGTCGTGGAAGCGCCGGCGTGCCGTGGTCGCGCATGGTCCGCGAATAGACCCCGAAGAAGTCGTCCACGCCGTCGTCGATCGTGGTGGCGAGATCGCGCTCCAGCGCCTTGCGCACGACGGCGCGCTGCTTGCGCGGGATCTGCTTGAGGTTCTCGTCCTCGGAGCCTGGGATCGGCGCCGCGAAGGTGGCGTAGAGATCGTCGCGCGCGACCCAGTCTTCTCCGAATTCGGCTTGGGCGCCACAGCGCACGTCCCGCAGCTCGATGTAGTCCACACCGAGCTCACGTCCGAGGCGTTCGGCCTCCTGGAGTATATCGCTGAGCCCCACGCCGCTCGTGGCGAGCGGACCTCCACCCACGCAGAAGGCGGTGGAGATGAGGGCGTGGCCGAACAAACGGCTTCGGACCTCGATCAAGGGCAACACCGCGGCGAACGCCCCGCCCTCCGTACACGTCAGGTAGTGCGGGCGGTGGCCGAACACCCCGCGGGCGATGTCGCGCCAGGGCAGAAGGTGGAAGAAGGTGGCGTCGGGATGCGCCTCGACGAACGCGTCCCACTCGGAATCGACGAAGCCGGTCATGCGGAAGGCTCCAACCTCGGCTGCGCGGATGAGCCCGAGGCGGCGGGGGCGAGGGGCGCCGCGGCAATGCCGAGTTCCTCGGCGAACACGCGGTCCATGCGATCCCAGCGAAAGTCGCGCAGGAGGCGCAGGAGCCGACCCTCCGTCCTGCTCAGGTTGAGATAGTGCCGCATCCTGGACTTGAACGGCGCGCCGCGGGCGCGGGGCTGGCTCGGGTCGATCTCCCAGGGATGCAGATAGAAGATCCCCCGGCGCCCGGCGTCGTCATTGACAGCCGTGAGGAGCGCGCGGCTCACGGGATACGGCAGCAGGCGGAAATAGCCTCCGCCGCCGCATGGCCAGGAGCGCCCGCCAAGGCGCAGGGCGGAGATCGGCGCCTCCACCAGCCTGGCGACGTCGGCTGGGCGGTAGGGGCTGAGCGGCGCCTCAGGCGCGCCGTAGAGATCGCGGCGGACGGGATAGATGCTGGAGCTGTAGGCGTAGCCCTCTTCCTCGAGGATGCGCCAAACCCAGGGCGTATGCGCGCCGACGCTGAAGGTGGGCGCACGGTAGCCGCGCACCGCCGCTCCCGCGGCGTGCTCCAGGATCTCGCGTGCGCGCCGAACGTCGCTGCGGAATTCCTCGGGGCTTTGGCCGTCCACCCGCTGGTGGGCGAAACCGTGGCTCGCCACCTCGTGCCCATCCGCGGCGATGCGGCCGATGAGCTGCGGAAACCGCTCCGCCACCCAGCCGAGCGCAAAAAAGGTGGCCTTCACTCCGGCGTCCGAAAGGATCTCGAGGAGACGCTCGGTGTTTCGCTCGACGCGAGGTTCGCAGGCGTCCCAGGCGGAGACCGGGAACACACCGGCGAGCGCCTGGACCTGGAAGTAGTCCTCGACGTCCACCGTGAGCGCGTTCACGGGCGAGCTTTCTTTTGTCGGCAAGAGGGACGGGGCGGCGAACATCTAGAAGGCCCTCCGAAGCGTTTCGAAAAGCGCATTCTCCGTCACCCGTTCGCCCCCCTGGACCAGCTGACGGGTCTGCGTGTGCGCGAAACTCAAGGTGAGGTCGGTGCGGGAATTGAGCCGGTACGCAATCTGGACGGCGCCCCCCGCCGCGTCGCTCGGGCCGTAGGTCGGACTCTCGGGCGTGCGGGCGTAGTCGGCGCGCAGCATGAGGGTGAGGTCGGGGCGCATCCGGCGGGTGA
>DATBEN010000082.1:0-25803 GCA_036276055.1 Caulobacteraceae bacterium | reverse complement strand
TTCGAGGCGGTCTCGACGGCCGGCGCGGAATCGAAGAACCCCGCCAAGGACATGCCCATCGGCATCATCGGGGCCCTGGTGATCTGCACCGTGCTCTACATCGCCACGTCTGCGGTCCTGGTCGGCATCGTGCCTTATGCGCAGCTCGACAATCCGGCGCCGATTGCCCTCGCGGTCGACCGGATCGGCATGCCGTGGTTCGCCTTCCTGGTGAAGATCGGCGCGATCGCGGGGCTCACCAGCGTCATGCTGGTGCTGCTCTACGGCCAGACGCGGATCTTCTACACCATGTCCCGCGACGGCCTGCTGCCCAAGGCGATGTCGGTCGTGCACAAGCGGTACCGGACGCCCTGGATCAACACCATCGTCGTGGGGATCATCGCCTGCAGCGCCGCCGGCTTCCGCAGTCTCGACGACCTGGCCGATCTGTCCAACGTCGGCTCCCTGGCCGCCTTCTCCCTCGTCTGCATCACAGTGATCTATCTGCGGATCTCGAGCCCAGACCTGCACCGCCCGTTCCGCACGCCGCTCTATCCGCTGGTGCCGATCCTGGGCGCCGGCATGTGCCTGTTCCTGCTCAAGTCGATCCTCAACAAGCCCAAGACGGGGCCGTTCTTTCTGGCTTATGTCGGCGTCGGCATCCTTCTCTATTTCGTCTACGGCTTGTGGAATTCGAAGCTCAGCAAGGGCGTGATCGTAGAAGGGCACGAGGCCGTGCCTATGGAGCTGCCTCATACCGAATGACACCGGGGGCCGCTTGAGCCCCGGCGTCGAGAACCTCGCCGCCAGCCTGCCGATCGCCGAGGCGCTGGCGCCCCTGGCAAGCGCCCTGTCGGAGGGGACCTGCGCCGTGCTGGTCGCGCCGCCTGGCGCGGGCAAGACGACGGTCGTTCCGCTCGCCCTGATGGACGAGCCCTGGGTCCAGGGTCGCAAGCTGATCGTCCTGGAGCCACGCCGCCTGGCGGCCCGCGCCGCGGCGGCGCGGATGGCGGCAACGCTGGGCGAGTCGGTCGGGGATACCGTGGGCTACCGCGTACGGCTGGAGAGCCGGGTCTCGGCGCGCACGCGCATCGAGGTGGTCACCGAGGGCGTGTTCACCCGGATGATCCTTGACGATCCGGGTCTGGACGGCGTCGCCGCCGTCCTATTCGACGAGTTCCACGAGCGCAGCCTGGACGCCGACCTGGGCCTCGCCTTCACCCGCGACGCCCAGCAGCTGCTGCGCGAGGACCTTCGGCTCCTGGTGATGTCCGCCACGCTCGACGGGGCGAGGATCGCCGCCCTGCTGGACGACGCGCCGGCGGTGGAAAGCCAGGGGCGGGCCTTCCCGGTGGAGACGCGATATCTCGGGCGCGATCAGCGTGCGTCCATCGACGAGCAGATGGCCCGAGCTATCGGCCGGGCGGTCGACGCGGAGGAGGGGGGCGTCCTGGCCTTCTTCCCGGGTCAGGGCGAGATCCTGCGAACCGCGGAGCGGTTGAGGGAGACGCTTGGGACTCGACCCGTCGACCTCCACCCGCTCTATGGCGCACTCGAGGCAGGCGACCAGGACCGCGCCATCGCTCCAGCACCGCCCGGCCGACGCAAGATCGTCCTCGCGACATCCATCGCCCAGACCAGCCTGACGCTCGAGGACGTGCGCCTGGTCGTGGACAGCGGCTGGGCGCGGGTCCCCAGGTTCGATCCGGCCAGCGGCGTCACGCGTCTCGCCACCGTGCGTGTGTCGCGCGCGACAGCAGATCAGAGGCGCGGCCGCGCCGGGCGCACTGCGCCGGGCGTCTGCTGGCGTCTGTGGGACGAGGCGGAGACTCGCGGTCTTCCCCCCTTCGATCGGCCGGAGATCCTGGAGGCCGATCTCTCGCGCCTCTTGCTCGACGTGGCGCGGTGGGGCGCCTCGAATCTCGACGCCCTCGCCCTTCTCGACCGACCGCCGGCCGGGGCGATCGCCGAAGCGCGGCGGCTGCTGCAGGCGCTGGGCGCGCTCGACGACGCGGGCCGGCTGACGTCCCACGGGGCGGCGCTGGCGCGCCTGCCCCTCTCGCCGCGCCTGGCCAATCTCGTGCTGACCGGCGGCGAGGCGGGGGCGGGAGAGCGAGCGGCTCTGCTGGCTGCAGTCCTGTCGGAGGGCCGCCGGCGCGGGCGGGAGACGGAGATCGGCCATCTGGCGGACGCCCTGCGGCGCGACCGTTCCCCCGCGGGACGCGCCCTGGTCGCTCAGGCGGAGCGCTGGGCGCGCCTCGCGCGGGCCGGACAGGCGGGTCGCGGCCCAGACGACGGCCTCCTCCTGGGGCGGGCCTTTCCTGACCGCATCGGTCGCGCGCGTGGCGGGCCTGGCGAATACCAGCTCGCCTCCGGCCGCGGCGCCCGCCTGGAACCCGCCGATCCGCTGGCGCGCGAGCCCTGGCTCGTCGCGGCGGAGCTGGCCGGCGGCGGAGCGCACGACCGGATCGCCCTGGCCGCAAGACTGGACATCCACGCCCTGCGCGCCTGGGCGCCAGACCTCTTCGCGATCGAGGATCGACTGGTGCAGAGCGCGTCTGGCGCCCACCGGGCGCAGCGGGTTGTCCGGCTCGGGGAGCTGGTCGTCCAGGCGAGCGAGATCGCGGCCGACCCGGCCCTGGTGCGGCAGGCCTTGCTGGAGGAGGTGCGCCAGCAAGGAGTCGCCATCCTCCCCTGGGGGGAGGAGGCGCAGCGCCTTAGAGCGCGCGTTGCGTTCCTGCGCCGACGCGACGAGGCCTGGCCGGACCTCTCGGACCTCGGTCTGACCGGGCGGATCGACGACTGGCTCGCTCCACTGCTGGAGGGCCGCGTGAGCCTCGCCGCCCTAGGCGAGGCCGAGCTGGAGGCCGCCCTCAGAGGCTTGGTCCCGTGGGGTCTCGTGCGCCGCCTAGAGGCGGAGGCGCCGCCGCGCTGGAGCGCCCCGACGGGTTCGTCCCACGCCATCGATTACGAGGCGGAGGGCGCGCCGAAAGTGCGCGTGCGGGTCCAGGAACTGTTCGGCCTCAAGTCCCACCCGAGCGTGGCCGGTGAGCCGTTGGCGCTCGCCCTGCTTTCGCCGGCGCACCGCGAGATCCAGGTGACGCGCGACCTGCCCGGCTTCTGGGCCGGCTCATGGGCGGACATGCGCAAGGACATGCGGGGCCGCTACCCGAAACATCCGTGGCCGGAGGATCCCGCAAACGCGGCGCCGACGACCAGGGCCAAGCCCCGGTCCTAGGCTAGGGGAGGGCCCCCGCCCAGGCGAGGGCCGTGCGCAGGATGAAGGCGAGGTCCTCGTGCTGCGGGCGCCAGTCGAGGGTGGCGCGCAGGCGGGTCGGGTCGGCTATGTAGCGGTCCGGATCGCCCGGCCGGCGCCCGGCGCGCCGCTTGTTGAGGGTCCGGCCCAGCACCTCTTCCAGCGCCGCCACCACCTCGAGCACCGTATAGCCGCGGCCATAGCCGCAGTTGAGAACGACGCCCGGGCCGCCCGCATCGAGGTAGTTCAGGGCGGCCACGTGCGCTTTGGCGAGGTCGGTGACGTGGATGTAGTCGCGCTCGCAGGTGCCGTCGCGCGTGGCGTAGTCGTCGCCGAAGATCTCCAGGATCTCCCGCTTTCCCAGCGCCGTCTCCACCGCGAGCTTCACCAGGCCCGCCGCTTCCGGATTGCGCTGTCCAGACCGTCCGGCCGGATCGGCGCCGGCGACGTTGAAGTAGCGCAGCCGCACCGGTCGGAAGGCGGGATGGGCGAAGGCAAGGTCCTCGAGGACCTGCTCGGTCATCAACTTCGACCAGCCATAGGGGCTGAACGGCCGCTTGGGCGTGTCCTCGGGCGCTGGATTGACCTCCGGATTACCGTAGACCGAGGCGGTCGAGGAAAAGATGAACTTGTTCACCCCGGTCTCGATGCAGGTCTTCGCCAGAGCGAGCGAGGCGCAGGTGTTGTTGCGATAGTATTTGGCCGGGTCCGAGACGGACTCCGGCACGGAGATGCTGCCGGCGAAGTGCATCACCGCCGCGATGCGGTCGTCCCTGAGGACGCGCGAGACGAGGGCGGTGTCGGCGACGTCGCCTTCGCGAAGGGGCACGCCCTGCGGAACCGCCTCGCGGAAGCCCGTGGAGAGGTCGTCGAGAACCACGACGTCGCGGCCGGCGTCGCGCAGGGCGAGGACGGCGTGGCTGCCGATGTAGCCCCCGCCGCCGGTGACCAGGACCGCGCTCACTCGCCGGCTCCGGCCGCGTGAACCTGAAGACTGCCCGACCAGGCAGCCGAAATCCTCGTCGTCATCAGCAGGCCGTGTCCCTCGAATCCCCCGTACGGCCGCCCAAGTGGCCGAATGGTCGGGCCATGGCAAGCGGCTCGGGAAGGGGGCTCAGGCCTCGGCCCTGACCAACACCGCGGCGCCGAGGAGGTCCTGGAGCAGCGGCGTGCGGGGGTAGGGCGTGTGTCGGTATTGGGTGAAGCCTTCGGCGGCGCCTACGCCGAAGTCGCGGCCTCGCCGGCGCGCCTGCGCCTCCATGCCCGCGGCGAAGTCCGTCATCCCGTGCTGCTTCGCCAGCCAGGTCTTCTGGCTCTCGTGCGCCTCGAGCATACGCCGCTTGAGATCCATCAACTCGGAGACGTCGACGGCGAACTCCGCCGCGATCGGCGTCCCGTCGCGCCGCCGCAGGCCGATCGGATCCATGAAGTACAGGTGCGGGATGGCCGAGAGAGGCTCGGCCTCGCCCGTGCGGTAGGCGGGGGCGGAGGCGGCGAAACAGGCGTCCCGGACCAGCACGCTCGTGGCCTCGTGGTCCGGATGATAGTCCTCCGGCGCGGCGGTGATCACGATGTCCGGCCGCGCCCAGCGGACGACCTCCGTCGTCCTGCGACGGGATGCGTCGTCGTTGAAGACCGCGAGATCGGGGAAGCCGGCGCAGCTGTACGACGCCCCGATGAGCGCCGCCGCGGCGGCGGCCTCAGCCTGGCGCACGGCCGCGGTCTCGGCGGGATTGACTGCGACCGTCCCGCACTCGCCGGCGGTCATGGTGACGATGGTGATGCGCGCGCCAGCGGCGGCGGCGATCGCCAGGGCGCCCGAGGCGAGCGTCTCGACGTCGTCGGGGTGGGCCTGGATGGCCAGGATCGAAGGCATGCCGCATGCCATGTGGCGCCCAGCGCGGATGCGCAAGCGGTCGAGCCGGCGCGCATCCCGCCAAATCAAATCCTGCGGCCAAGCTCCAAAAAATGCCCCAACGCCCTTCGAAAGGGCGTCTCCGCGCATTAAATGCCGGAAAAACGTGCAATGCCGCGGATTCGAACGGGGTGGAATTTTGGAGTTGGTTATGAAGACGATGATTATCGCGGGCCTGGGCCTGGCCTCCATCGCCGGGGCCGCATACGCGGGCGACGCGCTTTCCTCGGACCGCACGGTGGTCCGCGTCGGATTTGACCCCTCGAGCGTCGCTACGCCCCATGCCGCACAGAACCTGCTCACCCGACTCGGCGAGGCGGCCATGCAGGCGTGCGGCGCCTATCCGGGCAGCGTGCGCGACTACCGCATGAGCGTGAAGCGCTCGGACTGCTACCAGCACAAGCTCGACCAGGCCGTAGCCCAGGTCGACTCGCCGGCGCTTTCGCAGGTCTATGAGGCCCAGGGGCCGATGATGGCCGTGGCCGGCCGCTGAGCGCCTCAGGGCGCCGCCACAGCGTAGATCATGATGGCGGTCGCGACCGCCAGGTTGAGGCTGTCGGCGCGCCCCCGCATCGGGATCTTGACCGTCAGATCGCAGGCGGCGGCCAGTTCTGCTGACAGACCCGCCTGCTCGTTGCCCATGACCAGCAGGTTCGGCGATCGATATGGAGCCCTGCGGAAGTCCGACGCTGCGTCCAGGCGCGTTCCGATGACCGCGCCGGGCCACCGCGCGCGCCAGGCCAGGAAGTCCTGCACGCTCGTCTCCGTCAGCGGCGTGGCGAAGATCGAGCCCATCGTCGCCCGCACGGCTTCGACCGAATAGGGATCGCAGCAGTCGCCCACCAGGATGACGCCGCCGCATCCGGCCGCGTCGGCGGTGCGCAGGATGGTCCCGAGGTTCCCCGGATCGCGGACGTTCTCCAGCGCCACCCAGCAGACGGCCGAACGGGGATCGAGCGCGTCCAGGGGCATGAACGCCTGCTCGAACACGCCAAGCACCATCTGCGGATTCTCGCGGCGCGAGATCTTCGCGAGGATGGCTTCGCTCACCTCGAGCGTTTCTCGCGAGGCGACGCTCGCCTGACGCACGAGAGGATGGCTGGCGACCGCGGGGCCATGCAGGAGCGTCACGGGCCGCCGGCCCTGTTCCACGGCCTCGGTGACGCTGCGCAGGCCTTCGACGAGGAACAGTCCGCTCTCCGCCCGGGCGCGCCGCATGTGCAGGGCGCGCACGGCCTTGACCGTGGAATTGGCCAGCGAGGTGATCGCTCGCGAGTTCACGCGCGGCTCCAGCGTGCGAAGAACGAAAGACCCATCCCGCGCCCGCCGTCGGTTTCCACCAGCGCCAGCTCTCCCCAGTCGATGCGCCCTCCGCGTGGCGCGAGGACCTGGGCGAGAAGGCTCGCCAGGGCGAGGCCCGACAGTCGCTCGGAATAGGCGTTGAGGATGAGGAAATCGGCGTCCTCGGCCAGAAGGCTGGCGCAGCCGGCCAGGAGGTCGGGGAGGTCCTCGTAGAGCCGCCAGACCTCGCCTCCCGGTCCCCGGCCGTACTTGGGCGGATCGAGGATGATCCCCTGGTAGCGGGAGCCTCGCCGCGCCTCGCGCCGGACGTAGGCCCGCGCGTCCTCGCAGATCCATCGCACGGGGGCCTGGTCCAGTCCGGAGAGGGCGGCGTTTTCTCGAGCCCAGGCGACCGCCTTCTTCGACGCATCCACATGCGTCACCTTCGCGCCCGAGGCGGCGGCGACGAGGCTCGCCACCCCCGTATAGCCGAACAGGTTGAGGACGTTGGGCTCTCCCTGAACGTCCTTCAGGCGGTCCGCCACCCAAGCCCAGTTCGAGGCCTGTTCAGGAAACAGGCCCAGATGCCTGAAGGAGGTGAGGCGGGCGTGAAACCGCACCTCGCGCCAGGCCATCGGCCAGGCCTCTGGCGTGTGGCCCCGACGGCGCCAGCGACCGGACTCCTCGTCATCGACGCCTTCGAACGTGGCCATGGCCTCGTCCCAGTCGGAAGCCCGCGCAGGCTCCCAGAGGCACTGGGCCTCGGGGCGAACCACCGTGATGGCGCCGTATCTCTCGAGCTTGCGACCGCCACCGCTGTCGAGCAGGTCGTAGTCGGCCCAAGGCTCGGGCCGCAGGGCGAGGGGGGAGGGGGCGGTGACCGGTTCAGGACGGCTCATCCTTGTCCGATACCGTGATCGATCCTTATGCGGAACCGGAACATGGTCTTGCGGGGCGACCGGCTTTTACGCTTAATCGCTTGATCAGTTGGGAAGACGGTTCGTGACGACGACGCTCAAAAGCCCTCAACGTTCGGCGCGCAAGGCCAAGGGCCACGGCCACATGCGACGTGCGGAGATCTTGAAGGCCGCCGAGCAG
Source organism: Caulobacteraceae bacterium (assembly GCA_036276055.1). Classification (GTDB taxonomy): domain Bacteria; phylum Pseudomonadota; class Alphaproteobacteria; order Caulobacterales; family Caulobacteraceae; genus Acaudatibacter. The sequence goes on along the minus strand of DATBEN010000082.1, from coordinate 18,274 downwards.
ATCTTCGTCGCCGAAGGCTACGAAGGCGCGACGATCCGGAAGATCGCTGACGAGGTCGGTGTCTCGTCGACCTGCCTGTACATGCACTTCCGCGACAAGGACCAGATTCTGCTGGAGATCTGCACGGCAGCTCTGGAGGAGCTCCTGGAGCTCAATCGGGAGATTTGCGCGCTTCCGCTTTCGCCGGTCGAGCGCGTGCGGATGCTGCTGCGGGCCTATATCGACTTCGCGCTGCGCAATCCCAACGCCTATCGTCTGATCTTCTGTTCGCCGACATCTTCGGGACCGGCGGAGAAGGACGCGGCGACACACGAACTGGGATCAGAATGCGGGGAGCGTTTCTTGGGCATCGTGCGGGAAGTCGCCGCCGAGGGGCGACTCAAGGGCGATCCGGAAAGAGTGTACCGCGCCCTCTGGGCCGCCTGTCACGGGCTGGCGGCGCTGATGATCTCGAAGCCCTCGTTCGACTGGGCGCCGGCGGATGAGATGGCGCAGGTTCTCGTCGATGGGCTGCTGTTCGGCCTGATCGCCGACTGAGGCCGCTCGTCCGGCTCGTCGATTTCGATCGTCGAGAGCGCGACGGATACGCTCAGTGACCACCGCTCGACGTCTGGGCCACGACGGCCGCCGCAGGCTGGGTGGTCAGACCCGGCGTCGCCGTAGGGCCTACCACCTGATAGCCATAGGCGCCTCGCCGAAGATCTGCGGCGAGAGTGAGGGGCGCCCGTCCGCCGGCCAGCCGCGCCCGGTACACCTCGGTCGCCTCCAGGACCCGCATCACGTAATCGCGCGTCTCCGAGAAGGGGATGCACTCGATGAAATCGAGAGGGTCCGAGCCACCGCTTCGTGGATCACCACATAGGCTCACCCATTGGTTCGGGCGACCCGGGCCGGCGTTATAGGCTGCGGCCGCAAGGACGTATGACCCGCTGAAGTCTTCGACCAGATGGCCAAGATAGGTCGAGCCGACCCTCATGTTGAAATCCGGATCGTCCAGCCGGCCCCAGCCGAGGCCATTGCGCCGCGCCACTGTTTCCGCAGTCGCGGGCAGCAGCTGCATCATGCCGCGCGCCCCGGCGCCGGATCGGGCATCGGGATCAAAGCTGCTTTCCTGGCGCGTGATGCCGAGCACGAGCGCAATCTCGACGCCGAAGGACCCCGTAGGCGGCTGGCGGATGGGATAACCCCGATCGGGAAGGATGAAGCCACGCTTGGCGGCGTTGCGCACGACCCGCATCGCTATGGAAGGGTCGCCTTCCGCTTGGGCAAGGTCGACCAGCTGAGCCTCGTCGACGGCGTCCGGAAGGGTCTCCGACAGCCCCGCGACGAAGGCGTGGAATCCGTCCCTGTTGCCCATGCGCGCCAGGAGGCGGGTCGCCTTCACGGCGTCACGAGCTTCGAACTCCGCGCGGGCCGCGGGCGTGATCAGCGGATCGTGTCCAAGGACGATCTCGGTCGCCCCGGCGCGGGCGGCGGCCAATTGTCCATAGAAGGTGGTCTGGTAGCGCCCGGCCTGAGCGTAGAAGAGCTGCGCACCCACTGGATCACCTTGAGCGTCGGCGGCTCGCCCGCGCCAGTACAAGGCCCGGGCCTGGGTGATCGGAGAATTGCTGAGGGCCTGAAGGACGGCGAAATGCTGGTCCGCAAGTTTCGGATTCTTGAGGCGGCTGAGGGCGATCCAGCCCGCATAGAACTGAGCCTCTTCGGCAGCCAACCCGGAATTCAGGCCCGAGTGGTCAGCGGCGGCGTAGGCGCGCACCGGGTCACCGGCCTGCAAAGCCTGCACCACCAGGGAGCCATGTCGCCACAGCTTCGCGGCCGCGCCCTCGTAAGGAAGGCTCTCGGGCATGTAGGCCACGAGGTTGAGGGCGTCCGCTATATTACCTCGCGCCTGGTCCGCCAGCAGCCGCTCATAGATCACGCCGGGGCTGGACTGATCGGCTGGAGGAAGCGCCGCGACCAGGGCCTCGGCGTTCGGATCGCCGCGACGCAGCGCGATGCGCGCCTGGGCCACGGCCTGGCGATCGGGCGGGAGCCGGGCGATCAGGTCGATCGCAGTAGGGTCATGCGTCCCGTACAAGAGGTAGTCGGTACGCGCCCACATATCCGCCGGGGTCAACATGTCCGGGAACTGGGCCAGCATGGCGTCCTCGACGCTCTCGTCGAAGGGCATGCTCCGCCAGGCGTGTCGAATGACGGCGGCGGCCGCACTCGTCTGGCCATCCGCGCGCAGGGCCCTCGCGAGCGACATGGCTCCCTGCGGCGTGATGGGAGGAACGTCGCCGAACCAGGCGATAACGGCCTTGGGGGCCATGCCGGACTGGTCGATCAGCTTCTCGGCGGCCATCTGCCGACGTGAGGGACGCGGCCAGTCGGCAAGCTCGCGCCGCGCCTGATCCGCCTGCGCCCAGGTCATGGTGTCGGGGGCGGCGTCGGCGAGCGCCCACAAGGCGATCCTCCGAGCCAGAGGATCGGTCGTCGTCGCGAGAGTCGACTGCAACCGAGAGCCGTCCCCGGATCGGGCCGCCGACAGGGCAACCGAAACCGACTGCATGTCGTTTAGGTCTTGGTACGACACGAGCGGCTGGCCGGCCGGCTGGGCGGCGTCGCCCGTTAGTCCCTGCGCGGCTGCGAAGCCGCCCATGGCGAGGGCGACGGCGAGCGCGAGCGTTGTACGCGAGAGCTTCGCGGCCAAGACACGTCCTTCGTACTGGCTCCGCTGTCGCGAATTGGCGAGCGACTCGGCGCGACCGGATTGCGGAGCCCCCATCGGGGCCCCTATTGTCCCGCATGGACTCCGGATCGCAACTCCTCGCGGTCGCATCACAAGCATTTGTCTTCCATGACCGCAAAACGTTTCGAAGGCGTGATCACAGCGCTGGTGACGCCCTTTTCTGGGGCACGCGTCGATGAGGACGCCTTCTCCCGATTGATCGAGCGGCAGATCGCCGGGGGCGTCCACGGTCTCGTGCCCGTGGGCACGACCGGGGAAACCTCGACACTCACTCATGAGGAACACAAGCGCGTCGTCAGCCTGTGTGTCGAGGTGACCAAGGGACGCGTCCCCGTGATCGCCGGCGCCGGGTCCAACTCCACCTCCGAGGCGGTGGAGTTCGTCAACCACGCCGAGGAGGCCGGGGCCGACGCCGTTCTGGTGGTGACGCCCTATTACAATCGGCCGAGCCAGGAGGGCCTGTTCCTCCACTACGAGGCGGTCGCCCGGGCAACCGGCCTGCCTGTGTTCGTGTACAATGTTCCCTCGAGGACGAGCGTCGACATCAGCGACGCCACACTGGCGCGCCTTTCCCGGATCCCGAACATCGTGGGGGTGAAGGACGCCACGGGCGACCTCTCGCGGCCGAGCCTGCAGCGGCTGGACTGCGGCGACGAATGGATCATGCTCTCCGGAGACGACAACAGCGCCCTTGGCTATGTCGCCCACGGCGGCCACGGCTGCATTTCCGTCACCGCCAACGTCGCCCCGACCGCCTGCGCCCAGATGCTGGAAGCGACCATGAAGGGCGACTTGGCGACTGCGCGGCGGCTCCAGGATCGTCTCATCCGCCTCCACAGAGCCCTGTTCCTGGACGCCTCGCCGTCGCCGACCAAGTTCGCCCTTGCGCGCCTTGGCCTCTGCCGTGAGGACGCTCGCCTCCCGATCGCGCCGTGCGACCCGGTGCGGCATGCGGAGATCCTGGCGGCGATGGAACTGGCGGGCGCCTCGCCATGAGCGGCAAGCTCATCGCCGAGAATCGCCGGGCGAGGTTCGACTATCTGCTCGAGGAGACCTACGAGGCGGGCATCTCGCTCACCGGATCGGAGGTGAAGTCGCTGCGCCAAGGCAAGGCCAATATCGCCGAGTCCTACGCCTCTGCGGACGGATCGCAGATCACCCTCGTCAACGCGTACATTCCCGAGTACGGGCCGGCAAACCGGTTCAACCACGAGCCGCGGCGTCCCCGACGGCTGCTCCTGCATCGCAAGGAGATCAACCGCCTGCTGGGCGCCGTGCGGCGTGAGGGCCGCACGCTGGTGCCGGTTCGGCTGTACTGGAACGACAAGGGCCTGGCGAAACTCGAGCTGGCCCTCGCCAAGGGCAAGACCGCTCCGGACAAGCGCCAGGCCATCGCCGACCGCGACTGGAAGCGCGAGCAAGGTCGGCTGTTGCGCGACAAGGGCTGAAGCGCACCCTGGCCACAGACGTCTTGGGCCGCGCGCCGCCCGCGCTATGCTGCCGGCAAACAAAGATGCGGAGGAAGCCAGGCGATGCTCGAGGGGATCAAGGTTGTGGAGTTCTCCACCTGGGTTGCGGGTCCAAGCGCAGCCATGGTCATGGCCGACTGGGGCGCGGATGTGATCAAGGTCGAGGGCCGCGAAGGCGATCCGGTGCGCAATCTCTTCGCCCTGCGCCAAGACTGGACCGCCAATCCGGTGTTCGAACTGGAGAACCGCGGAAAGCGCGGGGTCGTCCTGGACATCGCCAAGGCGGAGGGCCGCGAGGCGCTCCTGCGCATCCTGGAAGGGGCGGACATCTTCATCACTAACCTGCGTCCAGGTTCCCTGCGGCGCGCAGGCCTGGATTACGAGGCGGTGCGCGAGCGCCTGCCGCGGCTTATCTATGTGAGCGTCTCCGGCTACGGCCTCGAGGGGCCGGAGGTCGACCTGCCGGCTTTCGACATCGCCGCTCTCTGGACCCGCTCGGGTGTCGCCGGCGCGACAATCCCGGACGGCGTCGACCCATTCCCCTGCCGCCCCGGCATGGGCGACTCCATCTGCGCTCTGGCGACGGTGTCGGCGGCCCTGGCGGCGCTCGTCGAGCGCCAGGCGACGGGGAAGGGGAGACTGGTGGAGACCTCGCTGATGCGCACGGGCGCTTACGCCATCGGATGGGACCTCTCGATCCAGCTGCGCTATGGCGAGCACAACCGCTCCCTGCCGCGGCACCGCACGCAGAGTCCAGTGGCCAACTACTTCCGCAGCGCCGACGGCGGATGGATCTCCATCAGCGTACGCGCGCCGCGCGACTGGCCGGCCGTAGCCACAGCGGCCGGCAAGCCGGGCCTCGTCGACGATCCCCGCTTCGCCACGCCGGCAGACCGCGTCGCCAACGCCTCGGCCCTGCTTGCGGAACTGGACGGGGCGTTCTCCGTGATGAGCCGGGAGGAGATGACCCGGCGGCTGACCGAGCACGACCTGATCTGGGCGCCCCTGCAATCCCTCGCCGAACTGGCCGAGGATCCGCAGGCGCACGCGGCTGGCTGTTTCGTCGAAGTGGAGGACCGACTGGGCGAGCGCTATCTCGCGCCGATGTCCCCGGCGCGGTTCCCCGGCGCCGTCCACGGGCCGAATCGTCCCGCCCCGCCGCTGGGCGGTCATACGCGTGAGGTGTTGGCAGAAGCGGGCTATGCGCCGGAGGCGATCGAATCGCTCATCGAAGCTGGCGCGGCGACGGGCTGATCGGATCAGCACCGCGCGCTCCGGGTTTCACCGTCAGGTCGAGAGGATTTCCCGCGCGCGCTCGAAGATCGCGTGGAACATCGGCTCGGTGAGGCGGCCGGTGTTCGTGTTCAGACGGGAGCAGTGGTAGCTGTTGATCAGGACATACGGGCCCACGACAGACTCGGAGGCGTGACCGCCGGCGCCGGACGACGCGGGCCGGCCGAGGGCGCGCAGGACATTGCGCCGGGCGACGTCGCCCAGCGTGACCAGGACGCGAAGGCGGGGCAGGGCGTCGATGCGCGCGGCGAGGAAGGGGCGGCAGGCGGTCTCTTCCGCCGGCAGAGGCCGGTTCCCGGGCGGCGCGCAGCGGACCGCGTTGGTGATCACGCAGTCGACCATCTGGAGCCCGTCGTCGGGCCGGGCGGCGTAACTTCCATGGGCGAAGCCGAAAGCGATCAGGGTCTCGTAGAGCAGGACGCCGGCGTAGTCGCCGGTGAACGGGCGGCCGGTTCGGTTGGCGCCCGTCCGGCCCGGCGCAAGGCCGACAACAAGCAGGCGCGCGTCAGGATCTCCGAAGGAGGGGGCCGGGCCGTTGAACCAGTCGGGATGTGCCGCGTGATTCTCCGCCCTGTAGGCGGTCAGACGCGGGCAGATCGGGCAGTCGCACGGCGGCTCCGCGCTCGTCACGCGGTGGCGCCCGAGTTCTCCTGCAGGAATCGGGGCAGGCGCTCGCGCGGGGGCCGGCCGATGATATCGGACAGGTCAGCCAGGTCGACGAAGGAGTCCGCCTGGCGCCGCAGTTCATCGCCGGCCATTGGCGGCTGCGACTTGATCGTCGAGACGACGGTGGCGCGCACGCCCTTGCGCTGGATCGCGGCGACCGCCGGGGCGAAGTCGCTGTCCCCAGAGAACAGCACGACGTGGTCCAGGCGCGGCGCCAGTTCGAGCATGTCCACGACCAGGTCGATGTGCATGTCGCCGCGCCATCGCTTGCGACCCTCGCGATCGATGTATTCCTTGGCCGGCTTGGTCACCAGGGCGAAGCCATTGTAGTCGAGCCAGTCGACGAGCGGCCGGATCGGCGAGTACTCCTGATCTTCGACCAGGGTGGTGTAGTAATAGGCTCGAGTGAGCAGCCCGCGCTTGCGGAACTCCTCGAGCAGGCGCTTGAAGTCGATATCGAAGCCGAGCGCCTTCGCCGAAGCGTGGAGATTGGGCCCATCGATGAAGAGGGCCAGGCGATCGGTAGGATAGAAAGTCACGGTCGTCCCTTGAACACTACGCGTAAAGCGTCACTCGATGAAATCGGCGTCGTCGCCTTAGGCTCGAACCTGCCAGGCGAGTTCGGCTCGTCTCGGGATCTGCTCGACGCGGCCGTGGCAGCCCTGCCCGGCGCCGGATTTGACGTGGCGCGGGCCTCGCGCTGGTGGCGCGCCAGTGCTTGGCCCGAACCTACGCATCCTGACTATCTCAATGGAGTTGTCCTTGTCGAGACGGCTATGGAACCCGAAGCGGCGATGGAGGCGCTCAAAGCCGTCGAAGCGCGCTTTGGCCGGGTCAGGACGACGCCCAATGCGCCGCGCACGCTCGATCTCGACCTGATCGCGCTGGGCCGCCAAGTGATCGAGCGGCCGGACCTGAAGCTGCCCCATCCGAGGGCCCATCTCCGCCGCTTCGTCATGGGACCTCTCGCCGAGATCGCGCCCGACTGGCGTCACCCCGTTCTCGGGCGAACGGCGCACGAACTGGCGGACGCCGCTGAAATCGGCGTCGACGCCGCGCCGGAGTGAAGCGTCTCGCCACGCGTCAGTTGCCAAGCCGCCGCCGTGACCCTATTTGGACAGATCGATCTTCCCACATCTATGTGAGATTTCATGGCCCGCGTGACCGTCGAGGACTGCGTCGAGAAAGTCCCGAACCGTTTCAACCTCGTCCTGCTTGCCGCCACTCGCGCGCGCGCAATCGCGGCCGGCTCGGGCCTGACGATCGACCGTGACAATGACAAGAACCCTGTCGTCGCCCTGCGCGAGATCGCCGACGATACGGTCAGCCCTGACGAGCTGAAGGAATCGCTGATCAGCAGCCTGCAGCGCGTGGACGAACATTCCGAGGCCGAGGAAGAGGCCGAGACCCTGGCCCTGCTGGCCGATCCGACCCACGCTCAGATGAGCGAGCAGGAACTGGTTCGCGCCCTTCAGAGCGACCGCGACGGAGGACAGGAGGAGCGCTACTGAGCCTCGACCTCGCTCAGAGCCCACCTTCCAGCGCGGCCAGAGCCGCAGCCCCGAAATTTCTGCGCCAGTATGAGCTGATCGACCGCGTCCGCGCGTACGATCCGACCGCAGACGAGGCCTTGCTGAACAGAGCCTACGTCTATGCCGTGCGCATGCACGGCTCCCAGACCCGCGCGTCGGGAGACCCCTATTTCGCCCACCCGATCGAGGTGGCCGGTATCCTCACCGACTACCGCCTCGACACCCCGACCATCGTCACCGCCCTGTTGCACGATGTGATCGAGGACACCGAGGTCACACGCGAAGACATCGACCGGCTGTTCGGTCCGGAGGTGGGAGAGCTCGTCGAAGGCGTCACCAAGCTTTCGAACCTCGAGATCACAGCCGACTACAAACGCCAGGCCGAGAATCTGCGGAAATTCATCCTCGCGGTTTCGAAGGACGTCCGCGTGCTGCTGGTGAAGCTGGCGGATCGGCTGCACAACATGCGGACGCTCGGCTTCATCAAGAGCGCCGCCAAGCGCGAGCGCATCGCCCGCGAGACTCTTGAGATCTACGCCCCGCTGGCCCGCTCGATCGGTTGCCACCGGATCTGTTCGGAACTCGAGGACCTCGCGTTCTCGCATCTCAATCCGGTGGCCCGCAACGCCCTCATCCGTCGTCTCGAGACGCTGCGCACGGGGCAGGGCAAGGCCGTCGCCATGGCCAGCGAGGAAATGACGCGGCGTCTGGAGGAAGCGGGCGTCTCTTGCCGCGTCATCGGCCGCGAGAAGACGCCCTATTCGATCTGGCGGAAGCTCCAGCGCAAGTCGATCGGCTTCGACAAACTCTCCGACATCTATGGTTTCCGCGTGATCGTAGGGAGCGAGGACGACTGCTACCATGCGCTGGGTGTCGTCCACCGTGCATGGCCGTGCGTGCCGGACCGCTTCAAGGATTTCATCTCACACCCGAAGTCGAACAACTACCGGTCCCTGCACACGACCGTGGCAGGCCCCCGAGGCATGCGCATCGAAATGCAGATCCGCACCGAGGCCATGGACCGCGTGGCCGAGGAGGGGGTCGCCGCCCACTGGCGCTACAAGAACCAGACCTACGCCTTCGATCCGGACGATCAGGCGGCCGCCGGTGGATCGGACCCCACCAACAACCTGCGCGAACTCGTGAAGGTGCTCGAGCAGGGCGGCGACGCCGAGGACCTGCTGGAACATGCCCGGCTCGAGATGTTTCTTGACCAGGTCTTCGTCTTCACCCCGAAGGGCCGGCTGATCACCCTGCCGAGCGGCGCAATGCCGCTGGACTTCGCCTATGCCGTGCACACCGACATCGGCGACACCTGCATAGGGGTGAAGATCAACGGCGAACTGCGCCCGCTGCGCACCGCGCTGCAGAACGGCGACGTCGTGGAGGTGATCCGCGGCTCCGTCCCTTCGCCCCCCGCCGACTGGCAGAGCCTGACCGTCACGGGACGGGCGCGTTCGGCCATCCGTCGACACATCCGCGCGTCCGAACGCGAGGAGTTCCAGCGGATCGGCCGCGCGACCGTCGAGCAGACCTTCCTCAAGGCTGGCAAGTCACTGAGCGGCGTCTCGCTCCGACCGGCGCTGGACCGGTTCGCTGCCGGCGGCGACGGCGAGCTGTTTGAGATCGTGGGGCGCGGCCGCATCTCGCCCGGCCAGGTCCTCGAAGCGGTGTTCCCCGGCCTGGCGGAGGTCGACAAGGCTGCGGCGACAGCGCGTGTGCGTCTCGAAGATCAGGGGACGCCGGTGCACTTCCGAGGCAGCGGAATCTCGCCGGGCGCTTCTCTGCGCCTGGCTCCGTGCTGCCGGCCCGTTCCTGGAGACCGGATCGTCGGCATCGTCCAGCCCGACGGGGCCCTCGACGTCCACACCCTCGATTGCGGCCAGCTCGCTCAGTTCGAGGACAACCAGGAACTCTGGCGGGACCTGCAGTGGACGCCGGAAGCGGAGCGCAACAGCCTGGCCAGGACGCGGATCCACGCCACGATCCGGGACGCGCCAGGCGTGCTGGGCGAGGTGTGCACAATCATTGGCGAGGCGGGGGGCAATATCATCGGCGTGAACATGCGCCACCGCCATTCCGACTTCTTCGACGTGGACTTTGACCTCGAGGTCAAGGACGCGCGGCACCTGACCCATATCGCCGCCGCGATGCGCGCGTGCCCGAGCGTCGAGACGGTGGAGCGGATCCATGGATGAGGTCCGGAGCCTCGCCTCCCGCGGGCGGGCAGTGTAATCAGCGGCCATGACCAACGACGACGTCCTGAAGGAATTCCGCGAAGCTGGCGCTCTGCGCGAGGGACACTTCGTCCTGTCCTCGGGCCTCCATTCGCCGGTCTTCCTGCAGAAGAACCTGGTGTTCATGCACCCCGAGCGCGCGGAACGGCTGTGTCGGGCGTTGGCGCGCCTGATTCGTGAGCGCGTCGGCCAGGTTGACGTCTGCGTCTCGCCCGCCGTCGGCGGGATCATCCCGGGGTATGAGACGGCGCGCCATCTGGGCGTGCCTTCGATCTATCTCGAGCGGGAGGGCGGCAAGCTCAGGTTCCGCCGGGGCTTCGGCATCGAGGCTGGCGCTCGGGTGGCGATGGTCGAGGATATCGTCTCCACGGGCCTCTCCTCCCGCGAATCGGTCGAGGCGATCCGCGAGGCGGGCGGCCATGTGGTCTGCGCGGCGTGCATCGTCGATCGCTCGGGCGGCAAGGCTGACTCCGGGGCCCCGATGATCGCCCTGGCGACGCTCGAGGTCCCGGCCTATCCGGCCGACGCCCTGCCGGCAGAGCTGGCGTCCATCCCGGCTCAGGAACCGGGAAGTCGAAGGCTGGTGGCATGAGTCGCCTGCGGCTGGGCGTGAACATCGACCACGTTGCGACCATCCGCAACGCGCGCGGCGAGAGCTATCCCGACCCGGCGCGGGCGGCGGAGATCGCCCTGATGGCCGGCGCCGACGGGATCACCGCCCACCTGCGCGAGGACCGGCGCCACATCTCCGACGCGGACATCGACACCCTGGCGGCGCTGACGCGCAAGCGGGGCCTCCCGCTCAACCTCGAGATGGCGGTGACCCCGGAGATGGAGGCCATCGCGCTGGCGCACCGCCCCCACGCCGCCTGCCTCGTGCCGGAGCGGCGCGAGGAGGTCACTACCGAGGGCGGCCTCGACGTGGTTGGCCAGCACAATCGCATTGCTCCCGTCGTCGGCGCGCTCAAGGCCGCGGGGATTCGCGTCTCGCTGTTCGTGGAACCCGATCCAGCGCAGATCGAGGCCGCGCATCGGGTGGGCGGGGACGTCGTGGAGTTGCACACGGGCGCCTACTGTCTGGCGGTGCGCGAAAGACGAGGGGATGCCGGGCGGTTCCTCCAGGCGCTCCGCGACGCGGCCGATCAGGCCGCGAAGCTGGGGCTGGAAGTGCACGCCGGTCATGGGATCGACTACGAGACGGTGGGCGCCGTGGCGGCGATCCCGCAGGTCGTGGAGCTCAATATCGGCCACTTCCTTGTCGGCGAGGCGATCTTCGTGGGCCTCGACGCGGCGATCCGGCGGATGCGCCAACTGATGGACCAGGCGAGGTCTGGCCGGGGTCCTGCGGCGCACGAGGCGGCCGCTTGATCATCGGCATCGGCTCAGACCTCACCGACATTCGCCGCATCGCCGACACTCTCGAGCGCTTCGGCGATCGCTTCGCCCTGCGCATCTTCACCGACACCGAACGGCTGCGTTCGGAGCGCAAGGTCGACCGTGCGTCGAGCTACGCCAAGCGCTGGGCCGCCAAGGAAGCCTGCGCCAAGGCGCTGGGCACCGGCCTCAAGCGCGGGGTCTTCTGGCGCGACATGGGCGTGATCAACGCCCGTTCCGGACAGCCCACCATGGTCCTGACCGGCGGCGCGGCCGAGCGGCTGCACGCGATCACCCCCGCAGGCCGCCGTCCTGTCATCCACCTCTCCCTGACCGATGACTTCCCGTACGCGCAGGCCTTCGTGGTGATCGAGGCGCTGGAATCGGAAACGAGCGTGGCCGCCGAGCTCCTCCAAGCCGACGCAGCCCGCGCGTAGGCCGGCCCAAACCGTCTCGCCGCCAAGGTGCGCCGTCTGATGAAGTCACGCGTCGCCCGAAGGAGATCGGTCACTCACCGGCCTGCCGCCAGCGAGGGGTGGGAGACGGTCAAGACGATCGTCTATGCCCTGCTCGTGGCGCTGGTGGTGCGGACGCTGCTGTTCCAGCCCTTCACCATCCCTTCGGAATCGGAGGAACCCAACCTCTACAAGGGCGACTACATCATCGTGACCAAGTGGTCCTACGGTTACAGTCGCCACTCGATCCTGTTCAGTCCTCCACTCTTCAAGGGCCGCATCTTCTTCCATCCGCCGCGGCGGGGAGACATCGTTGTCTTCAAGCTGCCGCGCGATGGGCACGCGGACTACATCAAGCGGCTGATCGGACTGCCCGGCGACCGCATCCAGGAGCGCCGTGGACAGCTCTACATCAACGGCGTCGCGCTCCCGGAACAGCCGGTGCGCAAAATCATCACCCACGACCGGATCGGCCCGGATGGCGAGGACATGATCGAGCAGGCGCTGATCGAGCGTGAGACCAATCCCGACGGCCGACGCTATCTCGTCCAGGTCCACGGCGGGAACGAACCCGCCGATAACACCGGCGTCTATGTCGTGCCGCCGCACTGCTACTTCATGATGGGCGACAATCGTGACAACTCGGCCGATAGCCGCTTCGACCCGGCTGTGGCGCCGGAAGACCCTCGCCTGGGCGGATGCGGCTGGAACAGCCAACTGGACCCGGCGCTCGGTTACACGATAGGCGTCGGCTTCGTCCCCGAGGACAATCTCGTGGGTCGAGCGCGCCTGATCCTGGTCTCGTGGTCGGACAAGGTCTCGCTGTTCAAGCCGTGGACGTGGGTCATCGACCTGCGGCCGAGCCGTTTCTTCATGTGGCTGCGATAGGGGCTCCCGCGATGGACCGACGCACCGCCGCCATGGACGCCCTGCAATCCTGTCTCGGGCACGTCTTTGCAGACCGTTCGCTGCTCGATCTCGCCCTGACCCACGCCAGCACCGGCGGAGGGGCGGCCAGCCGGCCGGCGAACAACGAGCGGCTGGAATTCCTCGGCGACAGGGTTCTCGGCCTGGCGATCGCCCATGCGTTGCTCGAGAGCGAGCCCGACGCGCCCGCCGGCGACCTCGCCAAGCGTTTCGCAAGTCTCGTCAGTCGCGACGCCTGCGCGCGCGTGGCGCGGGGTATGAGCCTGGGAGACGCCCTGCGGCTTGCAGGCGGCGAGACCCGGCGAGGGGCGCGCGACCACGACACGATCCTGGCCGACGCCTGCGAGGCGGTAATCGCCGCCCTCCATCTGGAGCTGGGGTTCGAGGCGACCGCGCAGATCGTGCGTCGGCTGTGGGCGCCGCTGCTGGCCGAGCGGCTGGACCCGGCGACGCTTAATCCCAAGTCCGCGCTGCAGGAGTGGGCCGCGGCGGCGGGCCGGCCGCCGCCCGCCTATCGGCTGGTCTCACGTACGGGCCCCGACCATAATCCGACTTTCGTGGTGGAGGTGAGCGTGAAGGGCGAAGCGGCGGTCGAGGGAGAGGGCGGCTCGCTCCAGGCTGCACAGAAGGCGGCCGCGCTGGCCATGCTCGAGAGCAGGCGCGTCGCGTCGTGACCCACGCCGGATTCGTGGCCGTTCTCGGCGCGCCCAATGCGGGCAAGTCGACCCTCGTCAACCGCCTGGTCGGCTCGAAGGTGTCGATCGTGACCCAGAAGGTGCAGACGACCCGTTTCCCCGTCCGCGGCGTGGCCATGGAAGGCGAGAGCCAGATCGTCCTGGTGGATACGCCGGGCATATTCGCCCCGCGGCGCCGGCTCGACCGGGCGATGGTCGGCGCGGCCTGGACCCATGCGCGCGAGGCGGACCAGGTGGTACACTTGGTCGACGCGAAGGCGCAGATCGACGCCGCCGCCGGCAGCGGGACCGCCGCCGATCGGCGCGCGGCGGCGGACGTGGCGACCATCGTGGAGGGACTAAAACAGGCGGGACGCACCGCAATCCTGGCGCTCAACAAGATCGACCTCATTCCGCGCGATAGCCTCCTCGCGCTGACCAAGAGCTTTGATGAGACCGGCGCGTATGGCGATGTCTTCATGATCTCGGCTCATACAGGATCCGGGGTGGCCGACCTCAAACGCAGCCTCGGCGCGCTCATGCCAGAAGGGCAGTGGTTCTATCCGGCGGACCAGGCGGCGGACCTGCCGGCGCGCCTGCTGGCGGCGGAGATCACCCGCGAGAAGGTCTACCTCAGGGTGCACGAAGAGCTGCCGTACGCCGCCAGCGTGGTCACCACTGCCTTCGAAGAGAAGCCGGACGGGTCGGCGCGGATCGAGCAGACCATCTTCGTCGAGCGCGATGGTCAGCGCGGCATTCTGCTAGGGAAGGCCGGACAGACGCTCAAGTGGATCGGCGAGCAGTCCCGCCTGGAGCTGGCCCAGATCCTGGACCGGCCGATCCATCTGTTCCTGCACGTCAAGGTCAAGGCGAACTGGGCGGAGGACCGGGAGACCTATCAGGACCTGGGCCTCGACTTCGAGGCCTGAGGCGGCCGTGGAGTTCGATGACGACGCCTTCGTCCTGGCCGCCCGGGCCCACGGTGAGGCGGGCGCCATCGTCGAGCTGCTCACCCAGATGCATGGCAAGTGGGCCGCCCACGTGGCGGGCGGCGCCTCCAGGCGGCTGCGTCCGCTGATGCAGCCTGGCGCTCGGGTGCGCCTGCGCTACCGGGCGCGAACCGCTGAGCAGCTGGGATCGGCTTCGCTGGAATCGGAAGGGGAGGGGCCCTCGGCCCTGTTCGACGACCCGCTGGCCCTTGCGGGCCTGGCCTCGGCAGCCGCGGTGCTCTCCGCGGCTCTCCCTGAGCGCGAACCCTACCCGGGCGCTTTTCTCGCCTTCGAGGCGCTGCTGGAGGCCCTCGGGCTTCCCGAGATCTGGCCTGCAGTTCTCGTGCGGTTCGAGGCGGGACTGCTGGAGATCCTCGGCTTCGGGCTCGACCTGGGCCGCTGCGCGGTCACCGGATCGACGGACGACCTGGCCTGGGTGAGCCCGCGCACAGGCCGGGCGGTGAGCGCTCAGGCGGGGGAGCCGTGGAAAGACCGGCTGCTGCCCCTGCCGCGGTTCCTGATCTCGGCCCAGGAGCCTGTCGGACCGGGGGATGTGGGCGCGGGACTTGCGATCACCGGCCGCTTCCTCGAGCAGTTCGTCTTCGGCGTGGTGAGCCGCCCGCTTCCCGCCGCGCGCGTGCGGCTGACCGAGGTCCTGGCCGACGCCGGGCGCCTGTGACACGCCTGCCCTGGACACGGGCCCCGGACTCGCGTCTTGAGCAGGGATCATGAACGAGAGAGTTCCGCCGCCGGGGCCGGAGGAGGCGGGCCGCATCCTCGAAGAGCCGTTCGAGGACGCGCTGTCGCGCCGCTACCTGGCCTACGCCCTGTCGACGATCACACAGCGCGCCCTGCCGGACGTGCGCGACGGACTGAAGCCCGTCCACCGCCGCCTGCTCTACGCCATGCGTCTGCTGCGGCTCGACCCGCAGACCTCGGCCAAGAAGTCGGCCCGGGTCGTGGGCGACGTGATCGGCAAATATCACCCGCACGGCGACGTGGCGGTCTATGACGCTCTGGTGCGCTTGGCCCAGGACTTCGCCCAGCGCTACCCGCTGATCGACGGTCAGGGCAATTTCGGCAATGTCGACGGCGATAACGCCGCGGCCATGCGCTACACCGAGTGCCGCCTCACTGAGGCCGCGCGTCTGCTGCTGGACGGGATCGACGAGGACGCGGTCGACCTTCGCCCCACCTACGACGGCGAGGACGAGGAGCCGGTCGTCCTTCCGGCGGGCTTCCCCAATCTGCTGGCCAACGGCTCGTCGGGCATCGCGGTGGGCATGGCCACCTCGATCCCGCCGCACAACGCCGGCGAGTTGATCGACGCCTGCCTGATGCTCATCGACAATCCGCAGGCGACGGTCGCCGACCTGATGACGCACGTCCAGGGCCCCGACTTCCCGACGGGCGGCATCATCGTCGAGCCGCGGGCTTCCCTGCAGGAGATGTATGAGACCGGCCGCGGGGGCGTGCGGGTGCGGGCGCGCTGGATGCGTGAGGACGCCGGGCGGGGCCTGTGGCGGATCGTCGTCACGGAGGTCCCCTACCAAGTGAAGAAGGCCGACCTGGTCGAACAGCTGGCCGGCCTGCTGGAGGAGAAGAAGGCGCCTCTGCTGGGCGACGTGCGCGACGAGTCCGCCGAGGACATCCGCCTCGTGCTCGAGCCGCGGGCCCGCACGGTCGAACCCGAGCTGCTGATGGAGAGCCTGTTCCGCCTCTCCGACCTGGAGACCCGCTTCCCGGTGAACATGAACGTGCTCGACGCGCGCGGCGCGCCGGTCGTCATGACCCTCGCCCAGGCGCTGCAGGCCTTCCTCGACCACCGCCGCGAGGTGCTGGTCCGACGCTCGAACTTCCGTCTCGCCAGGATCGAGAGACGCCTGCACGTCCTCGAGGGGCTGCTGATCGTCTACCTCAACCTCGACGAGGTGATCCGGATCGTCCGCTATGAGGACGAGCCGAAGGCCAGGCTCATCGCGACGTTCACCCTGAGCGAGGTCCAGGCGGACGCCGTCCTCGACACGCGCTTGCGGCAGCTGGCGCGACTTGAGGAGATGGTGATCCGTCGGGAGCATGACGCCCTCTCGAAGGAGCGTGGCGCGCTCACCGCCTTGATCGGCTCGACGAAAGCCCAGTGGCGCCGCGTGGGCGAGGAGCTGAAGGCCGTGCGCAAGGTGCTCGGCGGAGACACCAAACTGGGCCGGCGCCGTTCCACGTTCGACACGGCGCCAGAAGTGGATCTCGCCGCGGCGATCGAGGCGCGCACGCCGCGCGAGCCGATTACCGTCATCGTTTCGGAACGCGGCTGGATCCGGGCGGCGAAGGGCAAGGTTGAGGATCCCTCCACGCTCAGCTTCAAGGAGGGCGATCGCCTCGCCTTCCTCGTCCCGGCTGAGACCACCGACAAGCTGCTGCTGTTCGCTTCGGACGGACGCTTCTTCACCCTGGCGTGCGACAAGCTCCCCTCCGCCCGCGGCCAGGGCGAGCCCCTGAGGCTGATGATCGAGTTGGACGAGAAGGAGCGGATCCTGGCGGTTTTCCCGCACAAGGCCGGCCGCAATCGCTTCCTGGCGTCCAAGTCCGGCTATGGGTTCGTCATGCCCGAGGACGAGGCGGTGGCGTTCCGCAAGGCCGGCAAACAGGTGCTGAACGTCGGGCAAGAGAGCGCCACCCTCTGCCTGGAGATCGAAGGCGACCAGGTCGCCCTGATCGGCGAGAATGGGAAGATCCTGATCTTCCCTGTCGCGGACCTGCCGGTGATGCCCAGGGGGAAGGGCGTCAAATTGCAAAGCTATCGGGAAGGTGGGCTGCGCGATGGCCTGATTTTCCAAGAGGCGGAGGGCGCCTACTGGATCGACTCCGGCGGCCGGCGGCGCACCTGGCCGGACTGGACCGAATGGCGCGGCCGCCGCGCCTCTGCCGGCCGCCTCGCCCCGCGCGGCTTCGCCGCCAACCGGCGCTTCACGCCGTAAGAAAGCTGTCCCTTCCTTTCACGGGTCCTCAGAGGTGGAGGGACGGAATCTAACTTCGCGGTACGCAATCATCGACGAAGTCGAAACGCGATCACGGCCGTTGCGTGGGGCGGGGTGAGACGCCTAAGAGCGGCGCGTCCGTCGCCCGGAGATCCGCGATGCTTGCCGAACGCACCGTCGACTATTCCACCGTTGGCAAGGCCTGCCAGGGCCTGCTGGTCTCGCACGACGCCGGACCGCGGCCGACGGTCCTGGTGTTCCACGCCTGGGACGGACGCACCGAGGCCATGGACGCCTTCGCGCGGAGGATCGCCGGGGCGGGCTACAACGCCTTCGCCGCGGACATCTACGGCAAGGGGGTGACGGGTTCGACGACCGAGGAGTGCCAGGCCCTGATGAACCCCCTGATCGGGAATCGCGCCAAGCTCCGAGAGATGCTGCTGGGCGTTGTGACGGCCGCGTCGCCCCAGCCTGAAGTCGATGCCGGCCGCATGACCGCGATCGGTTTCTGTTTCGGCGGGCTATGCGTGCTCGATCTCGCGCGAGCGGGCGCGCCGCTCCGGTCCGTGGCCAGCTTCCACGGCCTTTTCACGCCCCCAGGCCTGCCGACGGTCACGCCGGTGAAACCAAAGGTCATCGCCTATCATGGCTGGGATGACCCCATGGTCCCGCCGGAAGCCGTGGTCGCCTTCGGCAAAGAATTCACCGAGGCCGGCGCGGACTGGCAGCTGCACGCCTTCGGCGGCGCCATGCACGCCTTCATGGCCGAGGGGGCGAACATGCCCGAGATGGGCATCCAGTATAATGCGGTTGTCGCGGACCGCGCCTGGCGCGCCCTGGAGATCTTCCTTGCCGAGACGCTCGCCTGAGCGTTCGCCGCCGATAGTCACCAGCGCGGAGCGAACAGGTTCTCGATCCCCTGGGCGATGAGGTCCCCGCCGGCGACGCC
>DATBEN010000081.1:0-9123 GCA_036276055.1 Caulobacteraceae bacterium | reverse complement strand
CCAGGGGGCGGTGCGCAACAGGCGCGGGCGCGAGGCGTGGGCGCCCTCGCCGAACAGGCTCTCCTGGGCGCTCGCCCGGTCGGCGGCGGCGGCCTGGGCGTAGGCGATCAGGGTGTCGGCCGCCTCGGCGAGCTGGGCGCGATCCGGATGCAGGGAATCGAAGGCCCCCGCCCGCGCCAGGCTCTCGAGCGAGCGCTTGTTGACCTGCCGCGGATCGATGCGCTCAAGGAAGTCGAAGATGTCGGCGAACCGCCCCCCCGACTCGCGCACGGCGATCACGTGCTCCATGGCCGCGAGGCCCACGTTGCGCACGGCGCCCAGGGCGTAGAGCACCTTGCCGCCCGCCACCTCGAAGTCGGCGCCGGAGCGGTTGATGTCGGGGGGCAGGATCTCCACGCCCTGGCGGCGGGCGTCCTGGTAGAACACCGCCAGCTTGTCGGTATTGGAGATGTCGAGGCTCATCGAGGCCGCGAAGAACTCCACCGGCGCGTTCGCCTTCAGCCAGCCGGTCTGGTAGGCGATCAGGGCGTAGGGCGCGGCGTGGCCCTTGTTGAAGCCGTAGCCGGCGAACTTCGCCATCCGCTCGAACATGTCCTCCGCCGCCGCCTGGTCGAGGCCCCGCTCGGCGGCGCCGGAGAGGAAGCGGGCCTGCTGCTGGTCCATCTCCTCCTTCTTCTTCTTGCCCATGGCTCGGCGCAGGAGGTCGGCCTCGCCCAGGCTGTAGCCCGCCAGGATCTGGGCGATCTTCATCACCTGCTCCTGATAGACGATGACGCCGAAGGTCTCGGCCAGCGCCTCCTCCAGGCCCGGCAGGATCGCCACCGGCCGGCGCCCCATCTTGCAGTCGACATACTCGGGGATGCTGTCCATCGGCCCCGGCCGATAGAGCGAGATGAGGGCGCAGATCTCTTCGACAGTGGAAGGACGCAGCTTGCGCAGGGTGTCGCGCATCCCCTGCCCTTCCATCTGGAACACCCCCACCGTCTGGCCGGACGCGAGGAGCTCGTAGGTGGGCATATCGTCCAGCGGCAGGCGCTCGAGGTCGAAGCCCGCGCCGCGGCGCTCCAGGTGCTTCATCGCCCGGCGGATGACGGTGAGGGTCTTGAGGCCGAGGAAGTCGAACTTCACCAGGCCGGCGCTCTCGACCCACTTCATGTTGAACTGAGTGGCCGGCAGCGCCGAGCGCGGATCGCGATAGAGCGGGACGATCTCGGTCAGGCGCGTCTGGCCGATGACGATGCCGGCGGCGTGGGTGGAGGCGTTGCGGTAGAGGCCCTCCAGTTCCAGCGCCACGTCCATCATCGCGGCGACCGCCTCGTCCTCCTCCCGCGCCGCCTTCAGGCGCGGCTCCATCTCGATGGCCTGCGCGAGGGTCACCGGATTGGCCGGGTTGTTGGGAATCATCTTGGCCAGGCGGTCCACCAGGCCGAGCGGAAGCTGCAGGACCCGTCCCACGTCGCGCAGCACGGCGCGGGCCTGGAGGCTGCCGAAGGTGATGATCTGGGCGACGCGGTCGGCGCCGTAGCGGTCCTGGACGTAGGCGATGACCTCGTCGCGCCGCTCCTGGCAGAAGTCGATGTCGAAGTCCGGCATCGACACGCGCTCGGGATTGAGGAAGCGCTCGAAGAAGAGGCCGTACTTGAGCGGATCCACCCCGGTGATCAGCAGGGACCAGGCCACCGCCGAGCTGGCCCCGGACCCGCGCCCCGGACCCACGGGAATGTCATGGGCGACCGACCACTTCATGAAGTCGGAGACGATCAGGAAGTAGCCGGAGAAGCCCATCTTCTGGATGACGGAGATCTCCATCTCCAGGCGCGCCCAGTAGGGCTCCTCGCCGCCCGGCGGCTGGATGGCGTCGAGGCGCCGGCGCATGCCCTCGCGCGCCTGGCGGGCCAGTTCCTCGTCCTCGGAAACGCCGTCGCGGGTGGGAAAGCGCGGCAGGATCGGCGGCCGCTTCCTGACCATGAAGGCGCAGCGGCGGGCGATCTCCAGGGTGCTGTCACACGCCTCGGGCAAGTCGGCGAACAGCCGGCGCATGTCAGCGGCCGACTTGAAGCAATGATCGGGCGTGACGCGCCGGCGCTCCTCCTGGCCGACATAGGCGCCGTCGGCGATGCACAGCAGGGCGTCATGCGCCCGGTGCTTCTCCCGCGCAGCGAAGTAGACGTCATTGGTCGCGACCAGGGGAACGTCGCTGTCGTAGGCCCATGCGACCAGCCCTGGCTCGGCCGCCGCCTGGGACGCGAGGCCATGGCGCTGGAGCTCGACGTAGAAGCGATCGGCGAAGACGCGGCGCATCTCCTCCAGCGCCGCGCGCGCCTCGGCCGTCCGGCCGGCGGCGAACAGCGGGTCGACCGGCCCGTCCGTCCCGCCCGACAGGGCGATCAGGCCAGCGGAATGGGCGACGACCTTTTCCCAGGGAACATGCGGCTCTTCCGTCCCGTCGACATCGAGATAGGCCGCGGACGACAGCTCGCAGAGATTGCGGTAGCCCGCCTCGTCCTGGGCAAGCAGGGTGATCGTGGGCGTCCGGCCCCAGCGTTCGGGCGCGCGCCCGCCGATGCCGGATACCGGCAGCGCGCAGCCGACAATGGGCTGCACCCCCTCCCCAGCTGCAGTAACCGAGAATTCCAGGGCGCCGAAGAGGTTGGCCCGGTCCGTGAGGGCGACGGCGGGCATGCCCGCCTTCTTCGCCAGGGCGCCGATCTTGTCGGCCTTGATCGCCCCTTCCAGCAGGGAATAGGCCGAGCGGACCTTGAGATGGATGAAGCCGCCGGCGGGGGCGGAGGGCGCCTCCGGCTCGGTCATCGGAGGGGCCCTCCGGCGGGCGGATCGGCCGTGGAGAGACCGTTCGCCGGCGAGGGCGCCGGCGCTCCGGGCCTGTTCTCGTTGGCGTGGGGGATGGCGAGGAGCTCCCGGCGGCGGAGGACCAGGCGGGCGCGGCGGCGGCGTCCGCCGTGGAAGACGGGCCAGCCCGTATCGGCCAACGGCGAGACCCCGCCCTCCGCCGCCAGGACCGTCACGTCCGCCGTCTTGATCCCGATGCCGCTCATGCCCTCGCCCGCTCCGGCCGGTCCAACGCCGCGCCGCGACTCAGGCGACGAACTGCGCCGCCTGGCAGACCATCCAGACGAAGCCGACGACCGACGCAAGCGCCAGCGAGTCCTTGGCGATCCGAACCATGGCAAACCCTCCGTTGTTCTGGGTTCGTTCTGTTCCGGTTTTGTTCGGGAGTCAACAGCGAAGGTGAGCGCAGCGCCTGTAGAACCGCGGCCCGGGAGGCGGCCTAGAGACAATTAGCAGATCTGAATGCCGATGCTCCGGGCGCAGCGCCACGAGCGTCGCGTCCGTGAGGTTCGTGGTCGGAAGCTGCCGATCAGTGGCGCGTCCCCAGCGGTGCGCCGGAGACCACTTCATCTATGCGGATGAATTCGAATCCACGATATTTTTTATCTGATCTATCAGACCATATATCTGAAACGGCTTGCGCACGAAGAGAGCATAACCCGCGCATTGTTCCAACACGGTAGCTTCCGGCATCGAACTCATGATGATGAAGGGGATGTCCTTGAGGTCGGGCTCGGCCTCCATGGCCTTTTTCAATTGTGCGCCGTCCATGACGGGCATCATGAGATCGCTGATCACCAGGTCCGGGTGCTGTTCCCCCGCGCGCCTGAGCGCCTCCCGGCCATTCGGCGCGACGATGACGTGGTAGCCTTCATCCGACAGGACGTCGGACAGGAGATTGGCGACTCCCATTTCATCGTCCACGACGAGCACGACGGTCATCCCCGGTCGCCGTCCTTCCCCGACGTTGCGCCCTGCCAGGGCGCCGACCGGACCTGCGCGCCGTTGGACGCCAGGCTGGACAGGATCGCTTCCGCCGTCTCCGGTGTGTCGCGAATGATCAGGCCGCCGGCGTCGATGACGAACTCGTGCAGCGAGGGATCGAATGCGCTGTCACGGACCTTCATGATCGACATCAGCCGGTAGAGCTGCGAGCGCAGCTCGACGTAGCGCAGCAGGATCAGATTCTCCGCCAGGCTCGACAGGTCGTCGATGGGCGCGCGGATCGCCGGGCCGAGGATGTCGGCGACCTCCAGCGAATAGAAGGTCGTCACCCCCAGCGCCCGCAGCTCGTTCGCCAGGGCCGCGAAGAAATGCTCGACGCGGGAGGGGTCGAGCGCCGAGCTCCTGAAGCCGGTCAGGCCGTCGATGAACAGCCGCCTGACCTTGCGCCGCCTGACGGCTTCCAGCAGTCGGCCGCCATAGGCGTCGATCACGTCGCTCGCCGGATTCTGCCAGAGCAGTTCGACGAGCCCAGATTCGAGTCGCGGACTCAGGGACGGGCAAATCGCGTCGGCCTTGGCGCGCAGTCGCGCAGGGGTCTCATAGAAGCTGAACATCAGCCCCGGCTCGGTCGCCGACGACTCCGAGAGGAACTGCAGGCCGACGGTCGTCTTGCCGACTCCCGACGGTCCCATGACCATGGTGGTGGAGGCTATCGGCGCCCCGCCGCCCATCAATATATCGAGCCGCCGGTTTCCGAGCGACGTGCGCCCGGTCCCGAAGTCGTCGACCCGGCTGGGACGGGCCAGGAGCGCCTCCATGCGCGGATGGACGAGGAAGCCGGTGCTGTTGATCTGGTAGGAGTGAATGCCACGCAGGTAGCCGCTGCCGCGGAACTTGGTGACCTGCAGGAGGCTGTCCGTCCGCGACCCCCCCACGCGCTCGCGAAGGACGATCAGCCCATCGACCATGGTCTGCTCGGGAGAGATCTCGTCGCCGACGTTGGTGGTCAGGAACATCGTGCAGCCGGTGGCCAGGGCGATCTCTTGAAGACTGTGAACGAACTCCTTGAACGCCTGTTCGCTGTCCGCGCTCGCCTGGACCGTCACCAAGCCATCGATCACCAGCATCGTGCAGCGCCGGCGCTGAATCTCGCGCCGCAGGAGATCGACCACGCTCTTGAGGCCCTGGTCGCGCAGTTCGGCGAAGCCGCTGAGATAGCTCAGCCGCTGCGGTATGGCGGCTTCATCGAAGAATGAGAGCGTGCGCAGGTTGGCGATCAGGCGCGCGTGGTTCTCAGCCAGCAGGGTCACGAACAGCGCGACACCGCCCCCGGCCACGTGGTGGTAGCAGATCTGATTGGTCAAGATCGTCTTGCCCGCGCCGGGCGCGCCCTGCACGATGTAGATGCCGCCCTCGAAGACGCCGCCCTGCAGGATGGTGTCGAGTCCGGCGATCCCTGTGGTCACACGCGCGAAGGCCGCATCATCCTCAGACGGAGTGTCGCTCATTTGGGGTCCTTCGAAGACTGAAGCGGCAAGGTCACGCAGAAAGTCGACCCACGGCCAAGTTTACTGTGCACGGTGACAGCGCCCTCCATGGCCTCGCAGAGTTGCCGGACGATCCACAGGCCCACGCCGAATCCGCCCCGATGCTCGCCGGGCTGCACCGCCCGCTCGAAGCGCTCGAAGATGCGCGCCTGCTTGTCCGGCGAGATCCCCGGGCCGCTGTCCTCCACAGAGATTACGGCGAACCGCCCTTCACTGTCCGCGCGGATGTCCAGCGAGATCGGCGTGTTGGCTCCGTATTTGATCGCGTTCGAAACCAGGTTGTCGAGGATCTCCTCGATCGCCAGGTGATCACCGGAAACGACGAGGCTCTCGCCTGGGAGGCGGAGGTCGAGGTCGGAGCCGGCGTATTGCGCGAGCGGCCGGAAGTTTCCGGCGACCTCGCGCGCGACCGCGTATACGTCGACCGGGGCCTGGCTGAGGCTGAGCTTGCCGCTGGTGATCCGCGAGACGTCGAGGAGCGTCGTTGCGCGCTTGAGATAGTGCGCAATCAGCCATTCGATCTGGTCGAGGTTTTCGACGAGTCGTCCAATCTGGAAGTCCGGCCTGCCGGCGGCGCGGCGCAACATCTGCACGCGCCCGATGATCGGAGTCATGGGGTTGCGCAGTTCGTGGGCGGCGACCGCCAGGAAGGTGTCGCGCGCCGATACGGCCTCGGTAAGTCTTGCGACTTCTTCGATCAGGGCTGCGTTCTGTCGACGGATTTCGTGGTCGACCTGATCGACTTCGGCTGTCTTGGAACGGCGCCCGACGCGGCTGGCCAACTGCGCCGCCGGGGACACGTTGGCGGCGCCGGCCTGACGACCCTTTGGCTTAGCCAACACCCTTCCCGCCCCCAGTCATCATGACGGCGCCTCCAAGCGGTCCAACTATCGTCAACGCTTCAGAAGTGAAAGCGCCCTGAGAAAGCGTCCAGAGATTTCGACCCATCCCAAGCGCTCCTGACAAGGGCGCGGGCTGCCGGCGCCCGAGCTGTGGCCGCCCCCCCACCTTCCATCGCTCTGCGGGCTTCATCCTTCGCCCCTTGGGCTTCGGATGACATGTCGGACGCCCCCCTCGCGCTCCGCGCGGAGGAGGATCCGACAGGCGGTCGTGTGGCAGCTTGGAGCGATGCCGCAACCATTGACGAGAAGTTCGCCGCGCCTGGAGGCCCGGTCCGCCGGGCTGCTCTATGTGCTGGTGATCGTCCTGGGCGCCTATGCGGAGCTCGTGGGCCGGCAGGGACCGGTCGTGGCCGGGGATCCCGCCGGCACGCTGCGCGCCATCGGGGCGCATCAGGGCGCCTATCGGCTGGGCTTCATGGCCGAGATGGCGACCAACCTCCTCGCCGTCCCGACGACGGTGATAATTTGGCGGCTGCTGACACCGGCCGGCCCCGTGATCGCGTTGACGGCGCTGGTGTTCGACCTCACCCAGAACGCCATCAACGCCGTGAACGCCTGGACCCAGTTCGCGCCGCCGACCCTGCTGCCCGGCTCGACCGACCTTGCCGGCCTGCCCGGGGGCGCGGCGGCGCCATGACGGATCTTTAGAAAGGCGACTTGATTGACACCTTACCGCATCGGAATATATTACCAGCAGGTAAGGTGTGGGAGATGACGATGAAGGGGAAGGTCGAGAGGTCCATAGAGATCACGGCGCCGCCGGCGGCGGTGTGGCGGTGGCTGGCGAGCCAGGAGGCGCTGCGCCGGTGGATCAGCCCGAACATCGAGATCGACCTGCGGCTCGGCGGCGCCTATCGGTTCCTCGGGCCCGACAACGCCACCTGGATCAGCGGGGTGGTGCTGGAGCTGGAGCCGCAGGAGAGCCTGATCCTGTCGTGGTTCGAGGAGGACGGGGACTGGGTCCATCCGGGGCGGCTGGTGATCGCCCTGGCGCCCTCGGCTGCGGGGACGACGGTCTCACTGATCCACGACGGGTTCGCCGGCATCGGCAAGGCCGACTGGCCGGAGTCGGTGAAGGACTACGAGCGCGGCGCCGGCGAGCACAGGATCCTGGAGCGGCTGGCCGAACTGGTCACGGGGGGCGTCCACGCCTAGCCCGACGGACGAGGTCTTCCGCATCCTGGCCGACCCGACGCGGCGGCGCATCCTCGACCTCCTGGCCGAGCGGGGCGAGCTGACGGTCGGCCGGTTGGCGGCGGAGTTCCCGGAGTTGGTGGCGTCGGGGATCTCGAAGCACCTGATGGGGCTGCGCGCAGCGGGGCTCGTGACAGCCACGCGGCGCGGGCGAGAGCAGGTGTATCGCGTGCAGGGGGATGCGCTGGCGCAGGCCCTGGCGCCGTGGCTGGCGAAGTACGAGCGGTATTGGGACGCGGCGCTGGAGCGGTTGCGGGAGTTGGCGGAGGGAGGGGAGTAGCGTTCCACCTACTCCGGTGCGCCGGCGGGGAGGCACGAAAGAAAGGGCCGGCGGGAACGCCGGTCCCAGAGGGCTGGCGGACCACAAGGAGGGCCCCTCACCCTGCCCGTTGCGGCGTCAGCATCAGGCGGAGGACGGACTCGTTGTGGTCGTGGCCGGTATGGGCGGAGAGCGGGTCGGCGGCGAGGTGGAACCAGTCGAATTCGTTGCGGTCGAAGACGTTGACCACGATCGGCTGCAGGTCCTCCGGCTCGCCGTCCGCCGGCAGCTTCGGCACCAGCCAGGTCAGGGCGTCGCTGGGGTCGCTGAAGGCCACGATCTGACGCGGCCGCGACGCCGCGTGATCGGGCCGGGGCGCGTTGGCCCAGCGGTGCAGGAGGCCGCGCCGCTGTGGCTGCGCGGCTGCGGGCGCCGGCCCTTCGGCGCGCAGGTGCGCGACCCGGGCCAGCTCGAGCAGAGGGAACTGGTTGGCGAACAGCCAGAGATCGCAGGCGCTGTCGGTCACCTCGCGGGCTCTCCCGCCCGCGGCGGCGGCGTCAAGGACGACGAAGGCGCCCAGGCTCTCGGCGATGACGGCGAACTGCTGCCCGCCCAATCCGCGGCGCTCGTAATCCGCGGCATAGCTGAAGGCCTGGTCCATCGCCGGATGCAGAAGCGACCGGACATCGCCCAGGGCGACGACGGCGTCGGAAAGGCCCCAGTTGAGGACGGCGTGCTTGACGTAGGCGTTGGCGAAGGCGGACCCGCCGGAGATCGGCCGCCGCCGCTCGGCGGCCGTCGCCTGTTCCGCCGTCAGCCAGGGGAAGTGGGTGTCGTCATCCTGGCTGCAGGCCTCCAGATCCAGCTTGTCCGGACCGGACAGGGCCGCGTCGGGTTCGACGAGGAAGCGGCATTTGAAGGGAAGCAGCAGGGGCCACCAGTTCAGCTCGTCGAGGACGGCCAGCACCTGTCCGTCGCGGCGGAAGAGATAGCGGTCGACGAAGGGCTGGCTGCGAGCCCAGGCGAGATCGCAGGGAAATACCGATTGGCCAAGGACCGTCGCCTCGGTCGGCCTGGGCCCCAGGTTGGTCCAGAAGCGGTCCGACCGCTCGAAAGCGCCACCGGCGTCCACGGCCGGTCCCTCGAGCCGCCCGTAGCGGACCAGGCCCCGCATGAACGCCTGGGCGGCGCCGGCCCCGTAGGCGCGCATCCCGTGGACATGGAGGATGTGGGCGGGCCGCCCGGCGGCCTGGGCCTCATTCAACTGGTCGCCAAGGGTCGAGGCTCGCGCGAAGGCGGCCGGGTCGTCCATCCGCAGACGGGGCCGGGCGCGTATCCTTGGAAGCCAGCCGGCCAACGCCAGCCCGCCGACGAACGCGGCGCCCCCGGCGAGCCTTGCGGCCGTGACCGTCTTCATGCCCTCCCC
>DATBEN010000080.1:0-15158 GCA_036276055.1 Caulobacteraceae bacterium | reverse complement strand
GCCCGACGGTCACGGCGTGCTGACCCAGCTCTATGGCTGCATCGGCACCATCGTCTGGACGGCTCTGATCACTTTCCTGATCCTGATGGTCTGCAAGTTCACGACCGGCCTGCGCGTGCCCGAGGATGGCGAGCGCGAGGGTCTCGACATCACCCTGCACGGGGAGACCATCCACGACTGAAGCTGGAGCGGCCGCCGCATCCGGCGGCGGCCCGCCTTCAGCGTCCGCCGATCACGCAGGCCCGCACCCACCAGTGCGGGTGTTCCGCCTTCAGCCGTTCAGCCAGCGTCGCGGCGGCGGCGGCGTCCGCGCAGAGGGCGAAGCAGGTGGCCCCCGATCCCGACATCCGCGCCAGCAGGGGCTCGGGGTGGGCGTAAAGGGCCTCGAGGCATTCGCCGATCTCGGGAGCGAGCGCGATCGCCGGAGGCTCCAGGTCATTGCGGCATCCGGCGAGGAAGACGGCGACCTGGGCGGGAGTCTCGAGCGCCTCGGACCAGTCGGGCGCGTTGGCGCCTTCCCGGGCGACGGCGGCGTCGTAGGCCCGGTAGACCGGCCCGGTGGGCGAGGCGACGCCCGGATTGGCCAGGACGGCGGGAAGCGAAGGGAACGAGGGCGCCGACGCCAGGAGGTCACCGCGACCGGTTCCGACCACCGGCGTCGCGTCGAGGCACGCTGGGCCATCGGCCCCCAGGGTCCCTGCGATTTCCCTCAGGCCCGCGTCATCCATCGCGAGGCCCAGCGCGTCGCGGATCAGCCGCAGAGCCGCCGCCGCATCGCTCGAGCCGCCGCCAAGGCCCGCTGCGATCGGCAGGGCCTTATCGAGGACAAGGCCGAAGTCGACGGTCCGCCCCGCGCACACGAGCAGGGCGTCACGGGCGCGAAGGACGAGGTTGTTCCCTTCCCCTGCCAGGCCCGCCGCGAACGGCCCCTCCACCGCAAGACCTTCTCCGCCCGGGACGAGGCGCACAGTGTCCCCCGCGTCGGCAAAGGCCATCAGGCTGCAGACCGGATGATACCCGTCCGGCGCCGGCGCTCCGACGTGCAGGAACAGGTTCACCTTTGCAGGTGCGAAACGCTGCACGGGCTTTCAGTCAGGACTTGGGGATTTCGGCGGCGACCTGCGCCGGCGCGACCGCGCCGTCGATGCCGAATTTCAACTTGCGCTCGACCTCGGCCTTGAGCTTCGCGGTAGGGTCGAGGGTCAGCACGCGCTCCCACTGGAAGCGCGCCTCGAGCCTGCGGCCCACGCGCCAGTAGGCGTCGCCTAGGTGGTTGTTCACATCCGGGTCGCCCGCTTCCAGCGCAACGGCCGCCTCCAGCTTCTCCACCGCCTTCTGGTATTCGCCCAGGCGATAGTAGCCCCAGCCGAGGCTGTCGATCATGGCGCCGGACTCGGGATCGAGGTCCACCGCCTTCTGCACCATGGCGAGCGCCTGGGTGAGCTTCTCGCCCCGGTCGATCCAGGAATAGCCAAGGAAGTTGAGGAGCTCGGGATCGTCTGGGCGCATGAGCAGCGCGCGCTGGAGATCGCGCTCCGCGTCCGACCACCGCCCGCTCCCCTCATAGTCGACCGCGCGCATGTAGAGCAGCTTCCAGTCCGGCTGGTTCCCCTGGGCGCTGATCAGCGGATCGAGGATCGCGGCGGACTGGTCGTACTTTTCGTCCGCCCGGAGCAGGTCGGCGAGATTGATGGCCGCATCGTTGTCCTTGGGATCGGCCGCCGCCGTGGCGCGGGCGACCGCGAGGGCCTGATCCTTGTCGCCGCCGTTCTGATAGCTCCACGCCAGCTTCATCCGCGCGGTGACGTATTCCGGTGACGCGGGCTTGGGCGCTTCGTAGGCGGCCCGGGCGCCGGCGACATCGCCGGTGGCGGCCAGGGCGTCGCCGACCATCAGCCAGGCCTCGTCGCGGGTCGGGTCGAGCCGTAGGGCCAGCCGCAGATAGGCGAGCGAGGCCTCGTCGTCCTTACGCATTAGGAACACGCTCGCCGGCGCCATCAGGGCTTCGGCCGCCGAGCGCTTCAGAGGCGGCAGCGCAGGCGGCGGCTTGCCGGCCGCAACGCGGGCGCGGGCGTCGCTCAGGGTAGGGTCGTCTTTGACCCGCGTCAGGGCGTCGTCATAGATCGCGGTCGCCTGCCGCGGGTGGCCGCGCCGCTCCAGCAGCTCTCCGAGGCGCAGGCTGGCCAGGCCGCCGGGATCACCCTTGGCGATCAGGGCGCGGTAGGCGGTCTCCGCCTCGTCGTAACGGTGAGCGCGCTCGAACAGCTCGCCCTGGTCGAGCCGGGCGAAGAACTCTGCGATCGGCTGATTGTTGATGACCGGCTGGGCGATCGAGCCCTCGACCTCGCCGGCCTCGGCCGCCGCGTATGGCTTGAGGAGCGCAGCCGCGATCGCCGTAGCCTGTCCCGCCTGCGCGGCTTTGAGTTCAGGCTCGGCCGCCTTGCCCTTGCCCTCGGCCATGTCCTCGACCCCCCGCACGAGGGCTCCGAGCTCGATGAGTTGATGGGGACCGTCAGCGCCCTGCGGCGCCATCTCCGCCGCTCGCTGGATGTCCCCGGCGAGCAGGGCGAAGGTAAAGGCCTGGCCCCTCAGGAAGGCGTCGTCGGTGGCGTCGCGCGAGTCGGCCGCGCGGGAGAACATGCCCTCAGCCGCGGCGCTGTCGCCCTTGTCCGCCGCCGCCTCGCCCGCAAGGAACAGGCCATAGGCGCTGCCCGGGGCCCCATCCCCGCTGTCGATCGCGGCCTGCGGTCCAGGCTGGACGCCGGCGCAGGCGGCCAGCACGAGGGGGGCGAGGCAAATCAGGGCGCCGCGGAACGAAGGCATGCGACCATCCTTCGCTCCGTAACGCGTCGGAAGCAAGGATGGCCCCAGCGGCGTTTGTCACATGTTGGGATAGTTTGGCCCGCCCCCGCCCTCGGGGGTAGTCCAGACGATGTTCTGCGACGGATCCTTGATATCGCACGTCTTGCAGTGGACGCAGTTCTGCGCGTTGATCTGGAAGCGTGGGTTCTGTCCCGCCTCGTCATAAAGCACTTCGTACACGCCCGCCGGACAGTAGAGGCGAGCCGGCTCCCCATACTCCGGCAAGTTCACCGCGATCGGCACGGACGGGTCCTGCAGTTTGAGGTGCGCAGGCTGGTTCTCTTCGTGGTTCGTGCCTGACAGATAGACGCTCGAGAGCTTGTCGAAGCTGAGCACGCCGTCCGGCTTGGGATAGACGATCGGCGTGTAGTCCCTCGCCAGGCCGGTGGACTCCGCGTCGGTCTTGCCGTGCTTGAGCGTCCCGAAGAGCGAGAAGCCCCCGAGACGGCTGGTGACATGCATGTCGGCCACCCCCAGGGCGCTGCCGATCCAGGTGCCGTAGCGGCTCCACAGGGGCTTGGCGTTGCGCACCACGTGCAGTTCCTTACGGACCCAGGAGGTCTCATAGGCCGCTTGGTATTCCACCAGCTTGTCGCCAGCCCGCCCGGCGCCGATGGCGGCGAAGGCGGCTTCGGCAGCCATCATGCCGGACTTGATGGCGTTGTGGCTGCCCTTGATGCGGGGAACGTTCACAAAGCCCGCGGAATCGCCGATCAGCGCCCCGCCCGGGAAGGCCAGCGCCGGAACGGACTGGTATCCACCCTCGCTGATGGCGCGTGCGCCATAGGCGATCCGCTTGCCGCCCTTCAGGTGACGGGCGATCGCCGGGTGGTGCTTCAGGCGCTGGAACTCATCAAACGGCGAGATCCAGGGGTTCTTGTAGTTGAGGTGCACCACCAGGCCGATAGCGACGTAGTTGTCGCCGAAGTGATACATGAAGCTGCCGCCGCCGGTGTCGCTGGTGAGCGGCCAGCCGACGGTGTGCTGCACGAGACCGCTCTGGAACACGTCGTCGGGAACCTGCCACAGCTCCTTTAGGCCGATGCCGAATTTCTGCGGCTCGCGACCCTCGTTCAGCTTGAACCGGGCCTGGATCTGCTTCGCCAGCGAGCCGCGCACGCCTTCGCCGATGAAGGTGTATTTGGCCCTGAGCTCCAGACCGGGTTGGTAGTCGGCGGTGGGCTCGCCGTCCTTGCCGACGCCGAACACGCCGGCCACAACCCCCGCAACGGCCCCGTCGTCGCCATAGACCACCTCTGAGGCGGCCATCCCAGGATAGATCTCCACCTCCAGCTCTTCGGCCTGCTGGGCGAGCCAGCGGCACAGATTGCCGAGCGAGGCGATGTAGTTGCCGTGGTTGTGCATCAGGCCCGGCATCGGCCAGGTCGGAATGTTCATCGAACCGGTCTCGGTCAGGGCGACGAACAGATCCTTGGTGACCGGTGTCTCCATCGGGGCGCCGCGTTCCTTCCAGTCCGGGATCAATTCGGTCAGGGCGCGCGGGTCAATCACTGCGCCGGAGAGGATGTGGGCGCCGACCTCGGAGCCCTTTTCGACGACCGCAACTGAGATCTCGGCGCCTGCCTGCTTCGCCAGCTGCTTGAGCCGGATGGCCGCCGCCAGGCCCGCCGGACCGGCGCCGACGATGACCACGTCGTACTCCATCGCTTCGCGCTCGACGGGTTCGCTCACAATGCCCTCTCTTTCCCACGGCCGCAGCCGTCTTCCCGCCTAAATCGAAGGCGCTGAGGGCGCGGTCAAGTGTCCGACGCCTCCACCTGCCCGGCGCGGCGGTGTAGGGTCTCTGCAATGCACGACGCCCGAGCCCTCGAAAGCCTGCTCGCCTTCTGGGTTGAGGCCGGCATCGATGCGGCGCTGGCTGAGGCGCCGGTCGACCGCACCCTGACGCCGGCAGAGGCGCCCGCCCCTATCGCAGCCGAATCCGCGCCGCCGCCGCCCGAGAGGAAGCGACCTCCACCGCCTCTGACCTCTGCGCCCCCCGTGCTCCAGGCGACGGAGCCCGACAAGCTGGCGGAGGCGATCGCGATCGCGACCCAGGCCGCCGCCGCCGCTCAGGACACCGAGGCGCTCGCCGCAGCCGTCGCCGCCTTCGAGGGATGCCCGCTGAAGGGCGGCGCGCGGCAGTCGGTGTTCGCCCGGGGCCGCCCCGATGCGCCGGTGATGGCCATCGGCGAGGGGCCGGGCGGCGAGGAGGACCTTCAGGGCCTGCCGTTCGTGGGGCGGGCCGGACAACTCCTGGATCGCATGTTCGCGGCCGCTGGCCTGAGCGAGCGGGTCTTCATCACCAACACGGTCTTCTGGCGTCCGCCAGGCAACCGCACGCCCACCGTCGATGAGCAGGCAGTCTGCGAGCCCTTCGTTCGCCGCGCCATCGAACTCGTCCGCCCCCGCGTCCTCCTGCTGGTGGGCGCCGCCTCCGCTCGCTTCCTGCTCAAGCGCAGCGAAGGCGTTCTGGCGCTTCGCGGCCGCTGGTTCGACTGGCGTTCCCCCGACGGCGAGCTGGAGATCCCCGCCCTGCCGACCCTCCATCCTGCCTTCCTGCTGCGTCAGCCGGCGGCGAAGAAGAAGAGCTGGGAGGATCTCCTCCTCCTCGCCGAACGCCTGGATCGTCCGGACCGTCCCGACTGACCCGGTTGGGATCGCCCATAAAGTTCTTGTTTTGTTCTGCTGGCGGCGCCACAATGGGACGATGTCCCCTCGTCCGAAGGAGTTGCGTGGAAGAGGCGCGGTCTCCAACGCCTCGGGCCGCTATGAAAGCCAGGTCCGCGAGGCGTTCGACGACGGCTGGGACGACGCCGACGAAGCGCCGCCGCCCCTCCGCACGACGGTCACCCCGGAGGCTGCGCGTACAATCATCACCCGCAACGACAGCCCCGATGTCGGCTTCGACCGCTCGATCAATCCGTTCCGAGGCTGCGAGCACGGCTGCATCTATTGTTACGCCCGGCCCGCACACGCCTACATGGGGCTCTCACCGGGCATCGATTTCGAGAGCCGGCTCTTCTTCAAACCCGACGGCCACCGGCTCCTGGAACGCGAGCTGTCGAGCCCGCGCTATGTCCCGGGCGTCATCCACGTCGGCGGCAACACAGATCCGTATCAGCCCCAGGAGCGACGGCTGCGGGTGACGCGCCGCCTGGTCGAGGTTCTCGAGCGTTTCCGCCATCCCTTCTCGATCATCACCAAGTCGGCCCTGATCGTACGCGACACGGACCTGCTGGGGCCGATGGGCCAGGCGAACCTCGTCCGCGCGGCGATCTCCGTGACAAGCCTCGACCGCCGGCTGGCGCGCGTGATGGAGCCCAGGGCGGCCACGCCCGAGCGTCGCCTGGGCGCGATCCGCGCGCTCACCGAGGCGGGGACCCCCACGGTGGTGATGTTCGCGCCGGTGATCCCAGGGCTGAACGACCACGAGCTCGAGGCGGTGCTGGAGCGGGCTGCGGAGGCGGGGGCCGTCGGCGCGGGCTACGTCGTCTTGCGCCTGCCGCGGGAGATCAAGGACCTGTTCCGCGAATGGCTGGAGACGAATGTTCCCGACCGCGCCGCGCGCGTGATGTCGCTGGTGCGGCAGATGCGCCACGGCCAGGACTACGATCCGGAGTGGGGCAAGCGAATGAAGGGCGAAGGCCCGATCGCCGACCTCCTCGCCCGCCGCTTCGAGGTGGCCAAGAAGCGGCTCGGCTTCGGCGCCCCCTTCCCGCCCCTCGACCTCACCCAGTTCCACGTCCCCCCCAAGGCCGGCGACCAGATGGATCTTTTCGGCTGAAGAACGCGCGCGCTTGAGTGCGCCTTCGGCGCATGACGCCCCGGCGATCAGGACTTCTTCAGCAACAGGGCCTTGGTGAGGAAGGCGCGATCATGATCGGCGAGGCGCAGGCCCGCGTCGGCGAACAGGGCCGGCAGGTCGGTCCGGCTGTAGGTGCCGTAGAAGGGCTCGTGGAAGTAGGCCGGAAAGACTTCGAGGATCCGCTCGAGGCGCGGCTCGTCGCAGGGCTGAATGGAGTCGGCGAAGGCGAGATAGCCGCCCGACTTCAGCACCCGGGCGATCTCGGCCGCCACCAGGGGCCGCACGTGCGGAGGCAGCTCGTGGAAAAGGTAAATGCAGGTGACCGCATCGACGCTGGCGTCTGCGAGGGGAAGGCGCTCGGCGTTCGCGAGCGCCAGGGCGTTCACCCCTGAGCGCCGGCGCGCTTCGGCGAGATAGGGCTGCGATAGGTCGACGCCCATGAGGCGGGCGCGGGGAAAGGTGCGGGAGAGGTTCTCGAGGAAAGCGCCCGATCCGCAGGCAAGGTCGGCGATAGCGAGACCGCGGTGATCGCGCTCGCGCCAGGCGCGGGCCAGAAGCGCGAGAGCGCGGCGGCGCATGGCGCCTGCGGCGCCGACGAACAGCGCCTCGACCTGCGCCTCGTATCGCCGCGCGCTCTCGGGCGTGAACCAACCCCCGCTCTGGTAGTGGAAGTTCTGGCGGTAGTAGGTGGGCCAGGCGCGCGAAACGGCCTCGCGCACCTCCGCTCCGCCTCTGCGCCGTCGGCGCGCCTCGACGTCCATGGCGTCGGACAGCAGGTCGATGGCCGCGCGGGGACCGAAGCGCGCCTCCGCCGGTCGATCGTCCATCGGCGGATAGAGCCCCGCGGCGACGTCGGCGGCGTCCTTCTCGAACGCCTCCAGCCAGGCCTGGCGGAGGAAACCCTTGGGCGCTGGCTGCGCCTTGGGCTCGGACGTCGTCGGCCTCGCCCCGGAAGGCGGCGCCAGGGCGCGCAAAGCCATGGCGGCGGCGGTCCACCGCGCCTTCTTGAGCGCCGAATGGGCGGCATGGACCTGGCGGTCGGCGACAAAGGCGCGGCGGTCGTCAGCGGTCAAGCAACCTCCCGGGCGAACAGGGCGACTAGCTCGATATGGGACGACCAGAGGAACTGGTCCACCACCTGGACCTGCTCGAGCCTGTAGCCGCCGTCGACGAGAATGCGCGCGTCGCGGGCGAAAGTCCCTGGGTTGCAGGAAACCGCCGCGACGCGCGGCGTGCGCGAGCGGGCGAGTTCTGACGCCTGGGCCGCCGCGCCCGCCCGCGGCGGATCGAACACCGCCAGATCGATGTGACCCAGCTCGGCGGCCAGCATCGGGCGTCGCTCGAGGTCGCGGGTCTGCGGCTCGATGGCCTTGAGGCCGGGGGCGGTGGCGATGGCGGCCTTGAGCGCGGCGACGGCCGGCGCAGAGGCATCGGCGGCGATTACCTGGGCGGTCGCCGCGAGCCGGAAGGTGAAGGCGCCAGCCCCGCAGAACAGGTCCGCGACCGTCCGCGCGCCCCTGGCCGCCTCCACAAGGATCCGCGCCATGGCCTCCTCGGCGCCCGCCGTCGCCTGCAGGAAGCCGCCGGCCGGGAGGTTCACCAGCGCCGGTCCGAGCGCCACGACCGGACTGCGGACCTGGCAGACCGGCTCGCCGGCCATTGTCACCCGCGCGAAGCCAGCCTCGCTGGCCGCCTCGGCCGCCTGCGCCAGAGCGTCGGCGCAGGGGCCGGGGCGCTCCACCCCGGTGATGTCGATGTCGAGCCCCGTCCCGGTCTCCGTCACGTGCAAGGTCGGAGCCGATTTCGGGCTCGCCAGGAACGGTTCGGCGAGCCGCGCGAGCGCCGGCAAGGCTGCGACCAGGGCGGGCCTCGCGATCACACACGTCTCTATCGGCGCCAGGTCCCACGAGCGCCGCCCCTTGAAACCGACGCGCACCGTTCGGCCCACGCGCCGCGCGTGGAGGGCCAGGCGCCGACGCGCGCCCGGCGGGGCGACGTAGGCAAGGTCGATGGGCGCCTCGAGATGGACCCACCCAAGCGCCTGGCGCACGCGCTCGAGCTTCCACGCGAGATATGGGGCCGTCGCCCAATGCTGCAGCGCGCAACCGCCGCAGGGCCCAAAATGCGGACACGGCGGCGCCACGCGCTCTGGGCTGGGCTCCAGCAGTTCAGCCAACTCACCCCGATCCCCGGCGACGCTGGCGACGAGCCGCTCGCCCGGCAAGGTGAGCGGGACCATGATCTCGCGGCCTTCGCCACGGTCCCCCGCCTCGCCGAGGCCGTCGCCCTGCGCGCCCATTGCCCGGATGCGCAGTTCGACGGCCTCGGCGATCGGCGATGGCCGCTGAGCGGGCCGCGGGCGGCGGGTCACGCCGGCGTCGGCTCCTCGACGAACAGCTTGCGCAGTTCGGCCTTCATGATCTTGCCGGCGGCGTTGCGCGGCAGGGTCTCGGGCCAGAAGATGATCCGCACCGGCACCTTGAAGGCCGCCAGGCGCGCCGCCACGAAGGCCCGCAGCTCCTCTTCGGTGGCTGTGGCGCCCGGCTTGAGGGTCACCACGGCGCCCGGTTCCTCGCCCAGGGTCTTGTGCGGAATGCCTACCAGGGCCGCGTCCATCACCGCCGGGTGGTCGTAAAGAACGTTCTCCACCTCGATGCAGTAGATATTCTCGCCGCCGCGGATCAGCATGTCCTTGGCCCGGTCGATGATGTAGCAGAAGCCCTCTTCGTCCAGGCGGGCGAGATCGCCGGTCTTGACCCATCCGTCGACGAAGGTCTGGGCCGTCGCCTCGGGCTTGCGCCAGTACTCACGCACGACCTGCGGACCCCTGCACCACAGCTCGCCGACCTGGCCCACCGCAAGTTCCTGCTCGCCTTCGACGCTCATGATCTTGAGGTCGGTGACGGGCACGGCCGGGCCGCAGGAGTCGGGACGGTGCTCGTAGTCCTCCGCGCCGTTGCTCGTGGCCGTGGCGGAGGTCTCGGTCATGCCCCAGCCGTTGCCTGGCTGCGACTTGGGGAAGGTCTCCTTGATCAGCCGCACCAGCTCCGGCGCCGAGGGCGCGCCGCCGTAGGCGACGCTCTCGATGGAAGAGAGGTCGTAGTTTGTCCGCAGGGGATGCTCGATCAGCTGCCAGGCGATCGTCGGCACGCCGCCCACCAGGTTGATGCGCTCCCGCTCGATCAGCTCGAACGCCCGCACAGGATCCCAGCGGCGCATCATCACCAGCTTGGCGCCGCTGAAGAGCGTGGGGTTGAGGATCGCGAAGCAGCCGGTGGCGTGGAAGAACGGCACCGACAGCAGGCTAGCGCGCTGGGGCGCATGCGGATCGGGCATGGGCGGAACCTCGCCCCGGCGCAGGAAGGCCCGGGCGCCGACGCAGCCGGCGGCCATGATGTTGGAATTGATGTTCCGGTTGGTCCCGACGGCGCCTTTCGGCTTTCCCGTGGTTCCCGAGGTGTAGAAGATCGTCGCGTCGTCATCGGGCGCGATCTCGACGGCGGGAAGGCCCACATCCGGCAGGGACGCCCACTCATCCGGCTTCCCGATCACCGATTCCAGCTGCTGGATCAGAGGGTTGGCGTTGGGCTCCTCCGATCGTGAGACAAACACCCGCATCACTTGCGGACAGGCCGACAGATGCGGGTTGATCCGCTCCAGGCGCTCGGCGTCGACGATCACGTGGGTGCTGCCGGAATCGCACAGGCCGTACTCCAGCTCCGGGCCAGTCCACCATGCGTTCAGCGGCGTGACGATCGCGCCCAGGGAGGCTGCGGCGTAGAAGGCCACCGGCCACTCGGGCACGTTGCGCATGATGATCGCGACGCGATCGCCCTTCTTCACCCCCTCGTCCTGGAGCCTGCGCGCCAGCACGGCGACGGCGCGGAAGAAGGCTTCGAAACTCACCCTCTCGTCCTCGTGGACGAGGAAGATCTTGTCGCCGTGCCCCCGGCCGAACTCGGCCACCAGGCGCAGGGTCGGCGGGGCGTTCTTCCATACACGGGTCTCGATCCCGCGGATGATGAGGGTCTCCATCTCGAAGGGCGAACCCGGCGCGGTGAGCAGGGCGTAAGCCTGGGCGATGGACATGGCGGGCCAGGCGGGCGTCTTCGCCTCGGCGGGTTCGGTCATTGGACGTTTCCTAGGAACATGCGCGGTCTTGTGAGGCGAACAACCACGCCCCGCCGGGACCTGTAAACCTCCAGGCTCGCGTCAGGCCAGCGCCTCGAGACGCTCGAGCATCGCCGACAGTCGCTCCCGGGCCGCCTCCGCTTCGGCAAGCCGCTCCCGGTTCTCCTCCACCACTTCCACGGGCGCGCGGGAGACGAAATCGGGGTTGCCCAACTTGCGGGCGGTCTTCTCGGCGTCGGCGGAGCGCGCTGAGATCTCCTTGGCCAGCCGCACACGCTCGGCCGAGAGGTCGATGAGCGCGCCGACCGCGAGTGCGAAGGTGGCGCCTGCGGCGACATAGGGGACGGCGCCGGACGGCATGGCCGAGGCGAGAGTGATCTGGCCCGAGCGCAGGGTATGGCCGATGACGGCGGCGTTCGCCTCGATGGCCCGCCGCTGGTCCGCGCTGGGTTCGATGACCACGAGGTCCGGCCGCGCCCCCGGCGGAACGTTCAGCTCCGCCCGCAGGGAGCGACCCTCGGTCACCGCCGCAATGACGAGACCGATCTCGGCGTCGGCGTCTGCGTCGAGCCAAGCGTCGGGCAGGTCCGGCCACGCTTCGGAGATGAGCAGTCCTCCGCGGCCTTGGACCGGCGCCGCCTGAGCCCACAGCTCCTCGGTGATGAAGGGCGAGATCGGGTGAAGGAGGCGCAGGATGACGTCGAGCACCCAGG
The DNA here is from genome assembly GCA_036276055.1 of Caulobacteraceae bacterium. Lineage (GTDB taxonomy): Bacteria > Pseudomonadota > Alphaproteobacteria > Caulobacterales > Caulobacteraceae > Acaudatibacter. The sequence goes on along the minus strand of DATBEN010000080.1, from coordinate 3,644 downwards.
CCGTCATCGCCCGGGTCTCCGCCTTCGCCGCCTCGTCCTGTCCCTGCAGGATCGGCTTGGCAAATTCGACGTACCAGTCGCAGTAGAGATTCCAGATGAAGCGGTAGAGGATCCCCGCCGCCTCGTCGAAGGCGCAGCCCTCCAGGGCCAAGGTGACCTGGCGGACGGTCTTGACCGTCTCGCCGCGAATCCAGCGGTTGACGACGCCGACAGCAGCGCCCGGGTCGAAGCCGGCCACGGGCCCGCAGCCGTTCATCTGACCAAAACGGGCCGCGTTCCACAGCTTGGTCCCGAGGTTGCGATAGCCTTCGATGCGCTGACGCGAGAGGCGGATGTCGCGCCCCTGCCCGCTCATGGCGGCAAGAGTGAAGCGCAGCGCGTCCGCCCCATAGTCGTCCACCAGCTCCAGGGGATCCATCACGTTCCCCTTGGTTTTCGACATCTTCGCCCCTTCTGCGTCGCGGACGAGAGCGTTGATGAACACCCGGCGGAACGGCGCGCGACCGGTGAAGTGCAGACCCATCATCATCATCCGGGCGACCCAGAAGAAGATGATGTCGAAGCCCGTCACCAGGGTGTCGGTGGGATAAAAGCGGTGCAGGTCCTCCGTCTGCTTCGGCCAGCCCAGGGTCGAGAAAGGCCACAGCGCCGAGGAAAACCAAGTGTCGAGCACATCCTCGTCCTGGCGCAGCGGCTCATCGCGGCCGTAGTGCTCGCGCGCGATCGACGCCGCCTCGGCCTCCGTCTCAGCGACGAAGGGGCGACCGTCGGGCCCGTACCAGGCGGGGATGCGGTGCCCCCACCAGAGCTGGCGCGAGACGCACCACGGCTCGATGTTCCGCATCCACTCGAAGTAGGTCTTTTCCCAGTGTCGCGGCTCGAACACCGTCTCGCCACGCTCGACCGCCGCGATCGCGGGACCCGCGAGGGTCTTGGCGTCGACGTACCACTGGTCGGTCAGGAAGGGCTCGATCACCGCGCCCGAGCGATCGCCGTGCGGGACGGCGTGGCGGGTCGGATCGACACCGCGCAGCAGGCCCAGCGCCTCGAACTCGGCGACCACCTTCTTGCGGGCCTCGAACCGGTCGAGGCCCCGATAGGCCGCCGGGGCGTTCTCGTTCATGCGGGCGGAGGCGTCCAGGACGCTGATGATCGGCAGGTTGTGCCTCTGCCCCACCTTGAAGTCGTTGAAATCATGGGCCGGCGTGATCTTCACCGCGCCCGATCCCTTCTCCGGATCGGCATAGTCGTCGGCGATGATCGGGATCGGCCGGCCCACGATTGGCAGGCGCACGCACTTGCCGATCAGCCCGGCATAGCGCTCGTCGCTCGGGTGGACGGCGACGGCGACGTCGCCGAGCATGGTCTCGGGTCGCGTCGTGGCCACGACGATCTCGCCTGAGCCGTCCTCCAGCGGATAGGCCAGGCGCCAGAAGAAGCCATCGACCTCCCTCTGCTCCACCTCGATGTCGGAAATGGCCGACTGGAAGTGCGGATCCCAGTTCACCAGCCGCTTGTCGCGATAGACGAGCCCGGCCTTGTGCAGGGCGACGAACACCTTGCGCACGGCGGCAGAGAGCCCTTCGTCGAGGGTGAAGCGCTCACGGCTCCAGTCGCAGGACGCTCCGAGCCGGCGCAGCTGGTTGACGATAGCGCCCCCTGACTTGGCCTTCCATTCCCAGACCCGCTCGACGAAGGCCTCGCGGCCCATGTCGCGGCGGCTGATGTTGCCTTCGGCGGCGAGTTGGCGCTCGACCACCATCTGGGTGGCGATGCCCGCGTGGTCCGTCCCCGGCAGCCAGAGGGCCGCCTTCCCGCGCATCCGCGCGAAGCGCGTCAGGATGTCTTGCAGCGTGCCGTTGAGGGCGTGGCCAATGTGCAGCTGCCCGGTGATGTTGGGCGGCGGGATGACGATGCTGAACGGCGGCGCGGCCGGATCGTCCGTGGGGGAAAAGGCGCCCGACGCCTCCCACGCGGCGTAGAGGCGCGGTTCGGCGGCGGGAGGATCGAAGGTCTTGTCGAGCATCAAGGGGCCTGACTGCGGCGGCCGGACGCGAAACGGCGGACCCGGCCAGAAAGAACGCTACGCCCGGCCAGCCGCCGGGACGCGGCGGCGGGTCGGGCGCGGTTGACGCCGGCGCGAAGGCCGGCGGCGATCCTTCTAGCGTACTCGATGCCTGACGATGCGCTCGATCTCTTCCTCGACCCGGCGCTCGACGATCTCGGAGAGATTTTCGTCCAGCCACTCCTTGATGAGCGGACGCATCAGGTCGCGGACCACGTCCTCGAGGGTGCGACCCGGCTCGGGCATCAGGATCGAGGGCCGCGGCTCCTCTCTCAGGGCCGCAGCCTGGGAGAGCTTCTCGAAAGCGGCGGCGGTCGACTCGGCGGTCTTCGGCGCGACGATCGACTCCTTCGGCGCGGGCGCGGGCGCAGCAGGCGCCGCGTGCTCCAGGGCCGGGGCTTGCGATGGGTCGGCGGCGATGTCGCCGTTGGAGCGCGGCTGCGGCCGCTCTGGTTGACTGGCCGTCATCGTGCGCTCGACCGGGGGCGCGCGGCGGGTAAGGACAAGAACATCGTCAGCCTCCTCGGCGTCGAGAGGTCTCATGGCGGGGAAGGAGGAGACCGCCCCCGGGCCTTCCTCCGAGATGATGCGGCGGATCGAGGCTAGGATTTCCTCGAGGGTCGGTTCGGCTTCGCTGTGTTCGTGCATGGCCTGGCGGCGACCTGTCATGGAGTTGCGGGCATCCCGGGCCTCAGATTAGCCATGGTTCCGACGTCTCGCAAACAGCCGAAGTGGCCGATTCGTCGCAGGCGCCGGCTTCTCCCCAGATTTTTCGTCGATCGCCTCAAAAAACGAAGCCCGCCTGCTTCTCGAAGCCTGCAAGCACGGGCGGGGTGCTGTCGAAGGCGGGGCGCGCGCCGACGGCGGCTGGGCCACGCACATAGACCATCGCCCGGCCGAGCACGCCATCACGTTCGACGACACCCAGGCGTCCGCCCGGCGCCAGGGCGTCGAGCCAGGCCTGCGGCGCCTTGGTCACCGCGCCTTCGCAGATCACGACCGGCCATCCGCCCTCGCGGGCCGGGATGGGCCCGGCCGCGTCGCAGGCGGTGACCTGAAGGCCCATGTGCTGGAGCACCGCCCCTGCATAGGGCGCGGAAATGGCAAGGGCGGCCTCGCCGGCCCTAGGCGCCAGCGCCTGCATCAGCTTGGCGACGTCGCGCGGCCGCAGGAGCCATCGTCCCGGACCGTATTCCAGCTCGGCGTCGGCATAGGCCAGGGTGCGCTTCTCCGGGGGCGCGAACGCCTCGCGACGGACAGATCGCATGGCGTCCTGGATGAAGATGTCGGTCACATCCGAGGGCCGGACCTGGCTGTCGACCATGTTGGTCCGCGCGGCGGCGAAATCGTCGGTCATGGGAGGTCTTCGAAAGAAACGGAGCGGAAGGCGATGTGCGCGCCCCTATAGGCCGCTCGCGCAGGCGGCGCCAATCGCCGATGCGATTGCTCCGCCCGCGGCCATCTGTTAGCCCTCCGCCTCCGCCGAACGGCGGCTCGCCCCTGACGGCCTGGTGGCGGAGTGGTTACGCAGCGGACTGCAAATCCGTGTACGCCGGTTCGATTCCGGCCCAGGCCTCCA
>DATBEN010000079.1:0-26414 GCA_036276055.1 Caulobacteraceae bacterium | reverse complement strand
GGCGGGGCCGGATACGCCGGATACACTGCCGGCGGCGGCGCGACGTTCGCCGGCGGCCTCGGCTATGGCCAGCGGACGCTGGTCCAGTTGACTGCCGGCGAGACGGTCAACCTCTACGTGGGCGCGAAGGGCGGCGACGCGATCACCGGCGTTGTTGGTGGCGGCGGCGGTGGCGGCGCCAGCGCGCTGCTGCTGAGCACCGGTCCGGGTGTGATCTCCGGCGGCGGCGGGGGTGGCGGCGCAAGTGGCGCGGGTTACAACGGGCAGGTGGTCTCCTTCGGGGGGGCGGGCGGCGCAGGCGGAGGTTCCGCCGGCGGTCCGGGCGGCATATTCGGCTCCCCAGGCGGCTATTCCAGCAACGCCGCGCCGGGAGGCGGCCTTGGGAGCTCTACGTCCGGCCCCTACGCCGGGCGGGGCTACTTTGACGGCGGAGCGGGCGGCGCGGGGTTCGCGGGCGGCGGCGCGGGCGGATCGGGATTCGCGGGCGGCGGCGGCTACATCGGCGGCGGAGTGAGCGGCGGAGGCGGCGGCGACAAGTATGGCGGCGGCGGGGGCGGCAGCTACAATTTCTCCGGAACGGGACAGACGGCCCTCGCCTACAAGGCCGGCGACGGCGAGATCGAGATCAGCTTCGTGCCAGAACCCTCCACCTGGGCCATGATGCTCGGCGGCCTCGGCTTCACGGGCTACGTGCTGCGCCGTCGGGTGACGCGCCGCCGGGTGATGCGCACGGCCTAGTCCGTGCGTTGGCCCTGGTCCCGGCGCCCGGCGCCGGAAGCGGCGTCGGGCCCGTCCGGCAGCGTGTCTTTCGAGCCTGTGCGACCCCGCCGCAACCTCGAAGCGCCGCGCTCGCGCGCCGAGATCCGGCTGCCCGTCTATCCCGAGCCCCCGTCGCCTTCGCAGTTGGGTGTCGACCTTCGCGTCGGCTGGCTGCGGGGCGACCCGGCAGTCGAGGCGGACGTGAAACGATTCTGGGCCCGCTGGGGTCTGCTGCCGCAGGGCGTCGATCCCGATCAGCGGGTGAAGGAGGTCGTACTGGCGGCCTACGCCGGGGGCCGGCTGGTCGCGGTGTCCACTGCCGTCGTGGAGTTGGTCCCATTCCTGCGCAGCAAAATGGCGGTCTATCGCTGCGCCATGGACCCTGAGCACCGGCGTCAGTTCATGTCGGTCCTGATCACCGCCCATTCCGTCAGGCTGCTGGAACAGTGGTCCCTGGCCACGCCCGCTGAGGAAGTGATGGGGGTGGTGGCGGTGCTCGAGGCTGCCACCTACAAGACCAGGAGCCATCCCCACCGCGCGCCGGAGACGCGGCTGTCGCTGGTGGGGTTCACGCCGGCGGGCGAGAAGATCGTCGCGGCCTGGTTCGACCACGCGCTCATCTAGGGCGCGTGCCATCCTGGCAAAGGTCGGGCCAACCAAGGATCGCGCATGCAGAACGGCATCCACTTCATCTCCGGGCTACCGCGCTCCAGCTCTACGCTTCTCTCGGCTCTGCTGCGCCAGAACCCGGGCGTCCACGCGTCCATGACCAGCCCGGTCGGCTCCCTCGTGAACGCGCTTCTGCGGCAGATGAGCCAGGAGAACGAGACCGCCGTCTTCATCGAGGACGACCAGCGGGCGCGGATCCTCAAGGCCTGCATCGAAGCCTTCTACGGCGACCTGCCCCCCCGGAAGGTGGTGTTCGACACCAACAGGCAGTGGACCAGCAAGTTGCCGCTGCTGTCGAAGCTGTACCCGAAGGCCAAGGTGATCTGCTGCGTGCGCAGTCCGGCCTGGGTCCTGGACTCGATCGAGCGCCTGACGCGCGAGAACCCGCTCGAGCCGTCGGGGATCTTCAAGTTCGACACGACAGGCACGGTCTATAGCCGCGCCGAGGGCCTGATGAGTGGCGCCGGCATGGTCGGCTTCGCCCTCAACTGCCTGCGCGAGGCGGTCTTCGATCCCCGGCGCGAGCGTCTGCTGCTGGTGCGCTATGAAAGCCTGACCCGCGATCCGCGCGCCACGCTGAAGGCGATCTACGACTTCATCGGCGAGGCGCCGTTCGAGCACGACCCCGACAACATCGAGCAGGACTTCGAGGCGCTGCAGTTCGACGCCCGTATCGGCGCGCCCGGCCTGCATGTGGTCGGCTCCAAGGTGCGGCCCAAGCTTCGACCCACCCTCCTGCCGCCCGACCTCTTCCACAAGTACGAGAACGACGCTTTCTGGGAGCGCCCCCAGGAGATCCCGGATGGGGTGACGGTGGTCTGAGGTCGCGTCGGCCGCTGGCGGAGGCGGATGGGAATCGAACCCACCACCCGTTTTTGGCGGGCCACCGGTTTTGAAGACCGGGGGGGCCACCAGACCCCAATCGCCTCCGCATCGCAGGGCCCGCTCTCACTCTCGTTCCGCCGGCCAGGCGGCCGAGCTTAACACGCGCCGCTCCCGATGGCGGGGCTGAAGCCCATGGCGCCCAGACGTTCGAGCATCGGCGCGCCGAACTTGCGTGAAACGACCAAGGGCCGCCCGATCTCGTCATTCCTCCGACGGTTCGAAGGCTGAGCGGATGGCTGCCGCCAGCGCCTCCACTTCGTCATCGGCGACGGTGAACAGGTCGAGGAGCAGGCGTCCGCCCGACAGCCGGCCGATGACCGGCGGCGCGGAGGAGCGCAGCCGGGCGGCGAAGGGTTCGGCGTCGGCGCCCGTCTCGCCAAGGACAAGGCTCCAGCTCGCCAGCGACTCGCCGGGAAGGGAGCCGCCGCCGACCTGGGCCGCCGACGCGCAAATCTCGAACGGAACCCGCCCTTGGAGGAGATCGCCCAGGCGCGTGGCGCGCGCGGCCACCTGTTCGGCGGTCTGGGCCAGCATGCGCAGGACCGGGATCTCCGCTGCCGCCCGGGCGGGATCGCGATAGAGGCGCAACGTGGCCTCGAGCGCAGCCAGGGTCCCCTTGTCGAGGCGCAGGGCCCGCATGAGGGGATGGCGGCGCAGGGACTCGAGCGCGGCCGCCCGGCCGACCAGGAGTCCTGCCTGCGGCCCGCCCATCAGCTTGTCGCCGCTGAAAGCGACGAGGTCGGCGCCGGCCGCGAGGGACTCCTGCGGCCGCGGCTCCGGCGCGCGCCCAAGGCGGACGAGGTCGGCCAGCGCGCCGCTGCCGAGGTCGTGCATCAGCAGCAGACCGCGCTCGCGCGCGAGGCCGGACAGCTCACCCAGGGACGCCTCGGCCGTGAAGCCGACGATGCGGTAGTTGCTCTGGTGCACCTTCAGCAGGACGCGCGTCCGTTCGCCGATCGCGCGGCGATAGTCATCCAGCCGGGTCTTGTTGGTGGTCCCCACCTCCACGAGGCGCGCACCGCCCTGGGCGACCACCTCGGGAATTCGGAAGCCGCCGCCGATCTCGACCATCTCGCCGCGCGAGACGATCACCTCGCCGCCGGCGGCAAGGCCCGAGAGGGCCAGCAGCACCGCCGCCGCGGCGTTGTTCACCGCCAGGGCCGCCTCGGCCCCGGTCAGTTCGCACAGAAGAGGCTCGACGCCCGCCGCGCGGGCGCCCCGGGTCCCGATCTCGAGGTCGAATTCGAGGTTCGAATAGCCCAGGCTCGCCCGGGCCATGGCCTCCAGGGCGACGGTTGGCAGGGGAGCGCGACCAAGATTGGTGTGCAGGATGACGCCGGTGGCGTTGGTCACGTGTCGGAGGTGCGGCCGCGCCTCGGCGGCCAAGGCCGCAGCCGCGCGCTCGGCGAGGGTCTCGATGTCAGGCGGCGGCGCGCCGGCCCGAAGGTCGGCCCGCGCGGACTCCACGGCCGCGCGCAGGGCGCTGACCACCGACTCGCGAGCGTGAACCTGCAGCAGGGCCTGGGCCCGCGGCGTCTCCAGCAGCTTCTGGACCTGTGGCAGGGTCCGCAGCTTTTCCGCCGCCCCGGGGGGCTCTCGCCCCTGGCCGTCCGCGCTCATCGGGCCGACAACGCAGGGAACGGCAATTCAGGCGCGGCTCCCGCCAATCGGGCGCGACGCGCGTTCGGGCGCGGCGTGCTAGCGTGGGGCGAGGGCGCAGGACCGGACAGTTGAGCCATCCCCTAGATATAGCAGAGGCGGCGGACTGCGGCGTCGACGCCTTGCCCGGATGGCAGATGGCTCTGGCTCGCCTGCTGGCCGCGGCGCCCGTCCTGCCGCCTGAAGAGATCGCGCTGGAGGCGGCGGCCGGGCGCGTGCTGGCCGCCCCCGTCACCGCCCCACGCAGCCGGCCCTCGCGCGACCTCTCGGCGATGGACGGCTACGCGATCGCGGGACCGGCGCCGGCGGCCGGCGCGGAATTCCCGGTCGTTGGGTGGGCGTGGGCGGGAAAGCCGTTCTCGGGACAGGTCGCGGCGGACCAGGCGGTGCGCGTCACCACCGGCGCTCCGATGCCGTCCGGGGCCGTGCGCGTGATCGTCGACGAGGCGGTGAGCGTGGAGGGCGCACGCATCCGGCTCGTAGGGCTGGCGGGAGAGAAGCGGCACGTCCGCCCGGCAGGGTCCGACTTTCAGGCGGGGGACGTGCTCGTAGCCGCCGCAGTGCGGCTTACGCCTCCGGCCCTGATGGCGGCCGCCGCGGCGGAGGCCAGCCGCGTGCTCGCGCGCCGGCAGCCCCGCCTTGCAATCCTCACGGTGGGCGATGAGTTGGCGCGAGACGAACGGTGCGGCGACGATGCGATCCCCGACAGCGCCTCACCGGGCGTAGGGGCGTTGGCGCAGGCCTGGGGCGCGCGGGCGGCTGGTCTCCGACGCTGCGGCGACGACGCCAACGATCTTGCTGCAGCCGTCGAGGAACTCCTGGACCGTTGCGACGTGCTGGTGGTGATCGGCGGCGCGTCGGGCAGCGAGCGGGACCTGACCCGGGCCGCCGCCGCGGAGGCGGGCGCGGTTCCGTTGTTCGCGGGCGTGTCCATGAAACCGGGCAAGCCGGCTTGGGCGGCTTCGACAGGCGCGCGCCTCCTCGTCGGCCTGCCCGGAAATCCCGTGGCCGCACTGGTCGCAGCGCGGCTGCTGCTGGTCCCGACGCTCGTGAAGATGTCGGGCGCGGAGCCGGCCACGGCGCTGGCGTGGCGCCATGGCCCGACCATGGCCGACATACCCGCTTCGGGCGACCGCGAGACCTTGATCCTGGCCGAGGCGAAAGGCGAGGGCGTCGCGCTGCTGGAGCGACAGGAGAGCGCATCCCATGCTCACCTGGCGCGGCTGACGGCCCTGATCCGTCGCCCTCCCGCCAGCCCGCCGGCGGCCGCTGGCGAGCTTGTGGACTATCTCGACCTATGAGCCTCCAGTCGGCCTGCAGCGGCGGCGAAGTCCTCGGGCGTGTTGAGGTTGGCGAAGGCGTCCTCGTCGGCGAAGTCCGCCCAGCCGCCGAGTTCGTCCACGATCTGCTGAAGAGGCGGATGGTCGTTCCGCCGGGCGAGCTGGGCGAGGTCTGCGGCGAGGTCCGCCCGCCAGAGCGCGCAGAGCGGGTGACATCGAACGGCTCGCGCCGCGACGACCGGTTCCCCGGCGATGGCGGCCGACAGCCGAAGGCCAAGATCGGCTGGCAGGAAGGGCGTGTCGCAGGGCGCGGTGAGGCAATGGGTGCAACCTGCCTGGGACGCCCAGGCCAGGGCGCCGGCGATCCCGGCCAGCGGGCCTGGGGGCGCCGGCTCGATGTCGACGATGCGCGGCAGGCCGAACGCAGCGGCGAGGTCGGGCGGTCCGTTGACCGCAAGCCTCACGCAGCTCGGCCGAAGAGCGTCGAGGCTCCAGGCGATCAGCGGACGACCCTCGAGCGGCTCGCGCGCCTTGTCGCGCCCGAAACGGCGCGACCGTCCCCCGGCAAGGACGACGCCGGCGATGATCATGGCGCACGCCTTCCTGACCGGCGATGCTCCGACGCGATGGCGGAGCCTGGCGAGGGGATCAGCAGATGAGGGCCGAGGATCCGCCAGTGTCGTTCGCTGCGGGGATGCTGCGGGTGCGCGACGGGCAGGCGGGCGCGGGCGCGCGCGAAGTTCCCGAGGAGGCGCCCGTGGCCATTGTCCATGACGCCTCCACCTACGCCGTGATGATGGCCACGCCCAGCGACCTGGAGGATCTGGCCATCGGCCTGTCGCTGACCGAGGGCGTGATCGCCAACGCCGGCGAGGCGCGGGAGGTCGAGATCATCCCCGGCGAGCTGGGGATCGAAGTGCGGCTCTGGCTGGAGCCGGGGCGAGCGGCCGCCCTGGCCGTCCGGCGCAGGACCATGGCGGGGCCGACCGGCTGCGGCCTGTGCGGCATAGAGAGCCTCGAGCAGGTGCGCACCGCGACGCCGCGCCCCCCGGCCAAGATCGCGCCTCTGACGATCGCCCAGGTGCAGGCGGCGATGGCGTCCCTGGAACCCGCCCAGGCGCTAGGGCGCGTCACCCGCGCCGTCCACGCGGCCGGGTTCTGGACGCCCGCCGCCGGCCTTGTGCTCGCCCGCGAGGACGTCGGGCGGCACAACGCGCTTGACAAGGTGATCGGCGCCCTGGCGCGGCGAAAGATCGCGGCCGCCGGCGTCCTGGTGCTCACCAGCCGCGTGTCGGTCGAGCTGGTGCAGAAGGCAGCGGCGATCGGCGCGCCGGTGATCGCGGCCGTCTCCGCCCCCACGGCCCTGGCGATCCGCACTGCAGAGGCGGCGGGAATCACCCTGATCGCGGTCGCCCGGGCGGACGGGTTCGAGGTGTTCAGCCACGCGTCCCGCATAGTACATTGACGTACGTGTCCCGCCGGCATCCAATGAATTATTGCCCGAAACTTTAAGTAAACGAAAATATTACAAGATGTGTACAGTCTTGCAGGACTGGTCTTGGATCAATATGGCTCCCTTCTTCTGAACGCGAAATCTTGATTCCCTCCGAATGTTGAGGTGGAGCGACCGTGCGTATTGGTGACATCCTCGTAGCCCAGGGGCTGCTCTCTGCCGAAGACGTAGCCGAGGCCATGGAGCTGCAGCGGAGCCAGGGCGGCGCCCTGTCCGAGTGCATCGCGCAGCTCGGAAAGGTCGACGCCGAGGCGGTCGAACGGGCGATGCGCATCCCGCCCAAGGCGCCGCGTTCGATCGCGGAGACGGGGCTGTCGATCAACAGCCTGCTCAACCTGATGATCAAGGCCATCAGCGTGACCGGCGAAGGCACCGGTCCGTCCATGGCCGCGGCCCTCAAGCTCACCCCGGTGGTCGTGCAGGAGGTGTTCGAGGAGGCGAAGAAGCGCAAGCTGCTGGAATCGCTGGGGATGGCGGCCATGGACGGTACGGCGGGGCCGGACGTCCGCTACGCCCTCACGGCCGCGGGCCTGCTATGGGCGCGCCAGGCGATGGAGCAGAATGAGTATGTCGGCCCTGCCCCCGTCACTCTGACCGCACTTTGCGACCAGATCAGGCTGCAGGCCATCGCCGGCGAGCGCATTGGCCGCACGGCGCTCGAAAAGGCCTTCTCGGACCTGAAGATCTCCGACGCGCTGATGCGGGAACTGGGGCCGGCGGCGAACTCGGGCAAGTCGATACTGCTCTACGGCCCGCCCGGCAATGGCAAGACCTCGATCGGCGAGCGGATCGGCCGCCTCTACAAGGGCGTCGTCTTCATCCCCTGGTGCGTGGAGGTCGAAGGCCAGATCATTCGCTTCTTCGACCCGACGGTGCACCAGCCGGTCGAGACGGCCGCCACGGCCGGCAACCTGCGCCGGGACGAGTTCGACACTCGCTGGGTCGCCTGCTGGCGCCCGTTCGTCGTCGCCGGGGGCGAACTGACCCTTGAGATGCTCGACCTGAAGTACAACGAACAGGCGAAGTTCTACGAGGCGCCGCTGCACATCAAGGGCCTGGGCGGCATCTTCCTCATCGACGACTTTGGCCGCCAGCTGGTCTCGCCCGAGCAACTGCTCAACCGCTGGATCGTGCCGATGGAGAGCCGGGTCGAATACCTGAAGCTGCACACCGGCAAGACCTTCCAGTTGCCGTTCGACGAGCTGGTGATCTTCTCCACCAACCTCTCGCCCAGCGGGCTGATGGACGGCGCCTTCCTGCGCCGGATCCCGTTCAAGATCGAGATCGGAGGCCCGCAGCTGGATGTCTACAGGGGCATCTTCCGCGGCATGTGCGTGAAGAATGGCATCGAGCCGGACCCCCTCATGATCGATGAGATCGTCACCGACCTGACTGTCCGCAACGACTTTCCCCTCGCGAGCTTTCAGCCGAAGTTCATCATCGAACAGGTGCTCGCCGCGGCGAGGTTCGACGGCGTGCCGCCGAGCCTGGACCCTGCGTACCTGACCCTCGCCCTGGGGAATCTGCACACCAGCGACTCGCCAGGTTTCCGAGCCATGCCCTCCATTCGCGCGCCTCTGGGCGAGCCGACGGCCGAGGCGGCCTGACCTGCGGATCAGCGCCCGAGTGCGTGCGCGGTCGCTTGCAGCCACGGCCCCAGGACGCTCTCGCCCCCGGTGATGACGATCTGCACGCCAATGCACAGCAGCAGGAAGGCCGCCAAGCGGTTGAGCACGCGCGCGCCGGACGGGCCGAGGAAGGAGAGCACCCGGTCCGAGGAGACGTAGAGCACCCACACCAGGAAGGCGTTGAGCACGGCGGCGAGAGTCATGCCTATGAAGAAGGGGATCAGGCCGCTGTTCTCGGCGGGGCGCTCAGAGGCCAGGGCGATGGCGACCGAGATCGAACCGGGACCAGTGGTGAGCGGCATGGTGAGGGGGAAAAAGGCGATATCGTCGCGCAGGGCGGCCGGGGCCGCGTCCCCCGCCTTTTGCGTTTCCTGAGCCTCGGGAGCCAGCAGCAGGTTCCAGGCCTGAACACTGACCACCAGACCGCCGCCGATACGCAAGGCGCCCAGGCTGACGCCAAAGAAGTTCAGGATGTAGCCGCCTATCCAGATCGAGCCGAGGAGGATCGCGAGCGAATAGAGGGCGATACGCCCCGAGAGGTACCTCCGCTCGGCATGCGAGCGGTTGGAGGTGACATTGTAGAACACCAGGGACGAGCCGACCGGGTTGATGATCGAAAACAGCGTCGGGAAGGCCAGCAGGAACGAGCCGACGACCGTGCTGAGAGGCCAGGGGCCGACAATCATGGGCGGCAAGGCTCCCGGACCGACTGATGCTCGTGGCGCGAAGCTAGAGGGTATGGCCGCGCGGACCAACCGCAAAGCGAGCGCTGCAGCGGTCGGACGAACGCCAGGGGAGGGGTCTTTTGTACGTGTCGACACCTCGCTGGGGAGACTCTAGGTTCTGCGGTGACGCTTGCCGCTCCGTTCGGGTGCTGCGTCTCGGAAGCGGCTCGCCTTTGCTCTCATCGAGGAAGTCCGGAGTCGATGTCATAGGGAATTGGAACGGGAGACGCGCGACTGGCCAGCGAAGACCCTGCTAGGTCCTGCCAGTCGCGTCGGGGGAGCGACATGACTGATACGCCCATGCTTTCGTGGGGACGCCTTTCTGCGCGGCGCAGCATCATCGGCGCCGCCGGCGAACTGATCGCCCTGCTTGGCGTCTTGGGCTTCGCAGGCTCGATCATCGTGAACACCCTGGTGTTCCGTCACTGGCGCCTCAATTTTATTCAGATCGCCTCGTCATCCGATGTCCTGACGACGGGCGTCGATGGAAGCCTGAGGTTCGTTCTCATTGCGCTCGTCCTGATGGCGCCGGCAATCGCTGTCTACGTCGTCAGGGTGGACAGACGTGTGCCCACAAAGCAGCGCTCCTACGCTGTGATGGCGTGCCTGGTGTTTTCATTGATCCTGATGGTGGGGCTCGTCGAATTCATTGGACGGCCTTTTTCCGCACGGGCTGTTGGTCTTTACTGGCACGTGCTGATGGTGTCCGCCATAGTTGGCGGCATCTCGATGGCCGCGGTATTGCAGTTTCTGTTGATAGAGGCCGACTCCAAGGAAAGCTCCGGCGAGCGGAAATTATTCTTTGGCTTCAGCAACCGATGGTTGAGCTCTCCTTATCCCGTCGTGATATTGGTGATGATCGTGATCTCGGGCAGCGAGGAGTTGAGCGCTGTCCTGGATAGATACGGCGCGGCCGGATATCTCGGATCGCCGCACTACATGTCGTCGCCCCCGTCCGGATGCGAGGGGAGGGTGCTCTGGATAGGTGAGCGGGCGCTGGTCATTACCTGCGGCCGCGATCGGCTGCAGCGCTATGCCGTCGTGAGCACGCTGAACACGCCGAATCTGGTCATCTGCGAGTTCCCGTTTGCGGGCGGTCCGGCGGGCCGGTACGCCCTCCCGGCGCCTCCGAAAGCTGCGCCGGCCTCGGTGGCCGCCGTCGTCACCCCTCCGCCGGCCGTAATCGCGCCCCCGCGCGAGGCCTCGGCAAGCGTGGCGGTGACCGCGCGGCGGCCCCGTCGCCGGCCGCCGCCGACGCGTCAGGCCCTTCAGTCGTCGGCCACTCCCGCGGGCGGAGTCGGGAGCGAACCTGATCCGCCGTGATCACGCTCGGTCGGGAACCGAGCCAGGCTCCGATCGCATGGCGGGGCGCCTCCGGCTGTCGCGCGTCGCGTCGCCATCACTGTTCTTCTTCCGACAACCATTGCCCGCGTGGCTTGGCTCTGCGCCTTGCGAAACCGGGTGTCGTAGCTCTCAAGTGGCGGGCTGATTAGCCTCGGGAAGCCGAACAGCTGTTGTCGGGAGAAGAACGGTTCGATGCGCGACCTGAACGACCTCAATCTCTTCGTCGCCGTCGTCGCCAATGGCGGCATCTCGGCGGCCGCCCGCTCGCTCGGCGCGCCCAAGTCGAAGATCAGCCGTCGGGTCGCAGCTCTCGAGGCGCAGCTCGGCCTGCGTCTGGTCGAGCGCACGACGCGTCACTTCAAGGTCACCGAGGTCGGCCACGACGTCTATCGCCACGCCCGCGCCGCGCTGTCGGAAGCCGAGGCGATCGACGAGATGGCGACGCGCCAGAAGTCTGAGCCGCAGGGGGTGGTCCGCGTCAGCTGCCCCATCGGCGTTGATCGCCTGATCGGGCGCGCCTTGCCTGGCCTGCTGCAGCGCTATCCGAAGCTTCGGCTGCAGCTTGTCGTCACCAACCGCCGGGTCGAGCTGATTGACGAGAGCGTCGACGTGGCGGTTCGGGTCCGGCCCAAGCTCGACAGCGACGCCGATCTCCAGGTGAAGATCGTCGGGCAGACCATCCGCGTGCTCGTCGCGAGCCCCGGGTTCCTCGCCGCAAACGGGATTCCGGCGTCGCCGGCGGATCTCCCGAACTTCGCGACGATCAGCCAGACTGACCGGCCCGGTCCGGATCGCTGGTCGCTCAGCAACGATGCGGGCGAGGAAGTCGAGATCGTCCACGAGCCGCGGCTGTCGGCGACGGCGTTTCCGGTGCTCCGGCAGGCCGCCGTCGACGGCGTCGGGATCGCCATGCTCCCCGAATATGCCTGCCACGAGCATCTGGAGACGGGTGAACTGGCGCGCGTCCTGCCGGACTGGTCGCTGCCGCAGGGAATCCTGCACCTGGTGTTCACCTCGCGCCGCGGCCTGCTGCCTGGCGTCCGCGCGGTGATCGACTTCATCGCCGAAGTCCTGCACCCGCGGTCCGCCGTCTGGCGGCTCCCGAGCGAGGTCGGATTATAGCATCGTCTTTGAAGCCATGAGCCAGGTGTCGATCGATCGTCGTTCGCTGATCGCCGGTGGGATGCTGCTGGCCGGCGCCGGCGCGGCGAGCGCCCAGCCGGTGTGGCCGAAGGGGTTCCTCTGGGGGACGGCGGGCGCCGCCTATCAGGTCGAGGGCGGCAACGTCGCAAGCGATGTCTGGGTGCTGGAGCACCTGAAGCCCACCCTGTTCAAGGAGCCCTCAGGCGACGCCGACGACGTCTACAATCGCGTCGAGGGCGACCTCGCCCTGGCGGCTTCGCTGGGCTTCAATTGCCATCGGCTCTCGATCGAATGGTCGCGCATCGAACCGGAGCCTGGCCAGATCTCGCTCGCTGCTCTCGCCTACTACCGGCGCGTCCTGGAATCCTGCAGGCAGCGCGGGTTGGCGCCGGTGGTCACCTACAACCACACCACCGTGCCGCGCTGGTTCGCGGCCGGTGGCGGCCTCGAGACCCGGGACGGGATCGCGCCCTTCGTGCGCTACTGCGAACTGGTGACCCGCCACATGGGCGACCTGATCGCAGTGGCGGCCACGTTCAACGAGCCCAACGTGAATGCGCTCCTGCACTGGGTGCCGACGTACCGGCAGTTCGAACCCCAGCTGCCGCGGGTCCGGCAGGCCATCGCCGCCGGGGCCGGCGCGCCGAAATGGTCGAGCCCAATCTTCGGCGATTTCCGCGTGCAGCAGCCGATCATGATCGAGGCGCACGCGCGCGCCTTCGACGCGATCAAGGCCGCCTCCAGCGGCCGTTACCCGGTCGGCGTCACGCTGGCGCTCAACGACGACCAGGCGGCGGGGCCAGACAGCGGGCTCGCCGCCAAGCACGCCCAGATCCTCACCCCCTGGCTGGATGCGCCGGGAGACATGGTGGGCGTTCAGACCTACACCGTTTCCCAGGTCGGCCCGGACATGGACCTGCCGCCCAGGCCGGGCGTCGAGTTGACCCAGATGGGCTATCCCTTTGCGCCCGAGGCGCTGGAGGCGGTGATCCGCACCGTCGCGAGCCTCACCAAGCGGCCGATCTATGTGACCGAGAACGGCGTCGCCACCGAGGACGACAGCCGCCGCATCGGCTTCATCCGTCGGGCGGTCGCGGGCGTCGGGCATTGCCTCGCCGACGGCGTGGACCTGCGCAGCTACATCCACTGGTCGCTGCTCGACAACTGGGAGTGGACCAACGGCTTTGGGCCCAAGTTTGGGCTAGTGGCCGTGGACCGCACGACCTTCGAGCGCAGGCCAAAGCCCAGCGCGGCCTATTTCGGCGCCATCGCCCGGACCGGCCGTCTGGGCTGAGCGCGGGCGGGTCCTGTCAGGCCAAATTCACGAGGCCTTAAGCGAGGGGTCCTCAGTGCGGGGTATATGGCCCCGGAGTGACCGGCAGCGGCTCAGTCGACCCGGGCGATGACGGCTCGGGGCCGCCCACTCGCGGCCCGTCATCACAACCTATCACGACGCAGTTGGCGGCCGATCTGGCATAGCCGAGGATCACGGCGGGTAGGTAGATTCCTGACGAGCTATCGGGCGGCGGATCTGCGGAATAGATCGGCCGTCTGGCGTTCGGATCCCAGGGTTCGGTCGTGGGCGTTTCGGACTGGACCCACAGCGGCGTGGACTGCGCTGGCGGCGGCGCGGGCTGCGCCGAGGCGGCCGGCGGCGGCGCGCTCCCAGTGTGGGTTTGGGCCACCGCCACGCCGGCTGCCGTCAATCCGGCCCCAAAGGCGAATGCCGCCACCAGGCGCGTCTTTCGGGTCATGTGTTCGCCTCCCGTCCTCGCCGCGCAAGGCCCCCCTTGGGCGCCACGCCACTTCCATGTAGGCGCTTCCGCTGGCATTTTCAGTGGTTACCGGATCGCTCGGGCGCACTTTCCACGACGTTGGGCGCGTCCTCTACCGTGCGCGGCGCAACGGCCGCGGGCCGAGCGCGGCGGCGGGATAGCGGGCCACGGTCCCCGCCTTGTAGTCGGTCAGCCAGATCGCGCCGGAGGTCCAGGCCAGCGAGTCGCCGCCCGGGCCGACCCACTGGCGGCGCAGGGCGTTGGTCCGCGCGTCGATCTCGCTCAACGGAACGCCCGACAGGGTCGGCCAGACCCGCCCCCCGCCGAAACTGATGTCCCCGCCCTTGCCGGCCAGGCCGGCCGCGATCCGCGCCGAGACCCTGCGCGTGCGCGCGTCGATGCGGACGACCTCTCCGGTCCCTTGCAACAGGATCCAGACCGAGCCCGCCCCCGCGGTCAGGAACCGCGGGCCCTCGCCCACGGGGAGGGTCGCGAGGACCGCTCCCGAGGCGGCGTCGACCGCGGTGACCGCGCCCGATTCGTGTCCGGTGACCCAGACGACGCCGGCGCGGTAGAGCGGATTGTAGGATCCGGGCGGGACGGCGACGGTCTGGCGCACGCGCCCGGTCTCCGGGTCGATGCGGGCCAGCACGCCCTTGGCGTCCGTGACCATCCACACGCTGCCGCAGCCCGCCGCGATCCCGCCCTCCGCCGCGGCGGGGCCGATCGGTAGCACGGCGGTGAGGCGGTTCGTCTTCAGGTCCACCCGCGCCAGGGAATTGGGCTTGCCGCAGAGGGGAACCCAGAGGCTTCCGAAGCCTGCCGCCAAGCCCGCACAAGGTTCGCCCGGCAGCTCGACTGAGGCCGCCTCGTGGTCCGAATGCGGATCGATCCGGTGCACCGCGAACGGCCCCGTGCTCCCGACCCAGACCGCGTCGTCGGTTGCCAGAACCCAGTCGGCGGTCTTGCCCAGATGCAACACGGCGGCGGGATGTAGGCTCGCGAACGGCGCCTTCAGCGGCTCGGGCGCGGGCACCGCGGCGGCGAGGAGGACGGCGAGGGCGAGAAGGAGCAGGCGCATGCCACCGAGCTTCGCGGGGCTTGCACGTGCGGGCAAGTCAGCGAGCTGGCGCCCCACCGCGTCCTCCCCGCTCAACCCCGAGAAAGCGCGGACCCAGGTTTTTGGCCGACGAGCGGATGTCCGAGATGGGGTGCAAGCGTGAAAGCACCTCGCGTCCGGCTTCACCATAACCAGCTGAAATGCTGGAAGAAATGGTGGGTGCAGTAGGGATCGAACCTACGACCCGCTGATTAAGAGTCAGCTGCTCTACCAACTGAGCTATGCACCCGTCCGGCCGGACGGCGAGGCCCTGCGCGAGGGCGCGGAACATACGCAAAAGTCGGCAGGAGGCAAGCGCTTAAGCGTGTCCGGCGCTCTCGCGTCACGACCCCAGCCGCCCGGCGCTCGCGGCGGCCGCCATCTCGGGGGAGGCGCCCAGCCGCAGCGCGACCTGCGCCACGTCCGCGGCCTCGGCCTTGCGACCGCTGCGGGCCAGGATCTGGGCGAGCTGCAGGTAGATCGCGGGACGGGTCGGGTCGCGCCTCAGCGCCCGATTGAGCGCCGCTTCGGCGCCCAGAAAATCCCGCCGCATGCCCCGGCACAGCGCCAGGCCGATCTCGGCGGAGACATTTTCCGGGTCGCGCTCGTGGATGGCGCGGAAGACCCGCTCGGCGGCCCCGTGGCGCGAGGCGGCGATCCAGACAGCTGCGACGGTGAGGAGGGTCTCGACCTCGGGATCCGCTTCCGCCTTGGCGAGCCACGGCTGGGCCAGGCGGATCTCCCGCCTCAGCACGTGGTGCGCGCCGTGCGCGAGGGCGCCCCAGCCTCGGTCCGGCGCGACCTGGAGGAGCCGGTCCCCCAACTCGGGGAGCGCTTCGGGCTGCTCCAGAGCCACCAGGGCGCGCACGCGCGAGCGCAGGGCGAGCACGTTGCCCGGGTCCAGCCGCAGGGCCTGTTCGGCGAGTTGGGCGGCGAGCGCAGGATCGCGGGTGAGGACGAGGCGCGCCAGTTCCGCCGCTCCCGTCGCCCGCCACGCGGGAAGCGGCCGCCGCGGCGGGCGGTAGCCGTGCTTGCGCAGCGCGTGGACCAGACGGGCGTCAACCCTCGGGGGATGCTCCAGCAAGGGCGTGGGCGCCGGCGTCGCAGCCGCCGCGGCGCGGACGAACGGGAGCGGCAGGCAGGGCAGGGCGGCGTCGTGCAGACCGAAGCGACCAAGGACGGTGGGGGCGATCGACAGCAGGCTGGCGCCGTGGAAGTCGGGGTCAGGGGCGACGGACGAGCCGGCCGCCAGGACGACGCCGGGCGAGCTCCTCCAGCCGGGCGAGACGACGAGCACGAGGGCGTCCGGTGCGGCCAGCTCGGCCAGTCGGCCGATCAGGCCGTCCAGGAGACGCCACGCTCCTGGGACGACTTCGGCGAAGGCGCCTGCGCCGCGTCCGTGGAACGCTGCGCGCGCCAGGCCGAGGCTGGCGTGATGGACGAACATCGCCTCGGGCGCCGGCGAGGCGTCGTCCTCAGAGGCGCGCGCCATCAGCCAGACCGCGGCGGCCTGGATGCTCGCTGCCTGCGCCAGGCCAACCGCGAGGCCAGGCAGGTTCGCGTCCCGCGACTGGTCGATCGAGGCCAGGTCGGGGACGAGGGGCCGCAGTATCGCCGCGGTCATCTGGGTGGGATGGACGCGGCGCGAGCGGAGCGCCTCGCGGGCGGCGGATGGGGCGCAGTGGAGGGGGAGCGCCCATTCCGCAGGCGTCCGGCCGGTCGGCGCTCCGAAGTCGGGGTCGACGTGCACGCCGGCCCAGGCCACGCCCGGACGGCTGGCGGGCCAGCCGACGCTGCCGGTGGAAACGCCGGCCGCCTCGAGCCGCGCCCAGAGCGGCGCGGCGCGCCACGACGCGCGGGTCGTGGGGCGAACGCCGCCCGGCCACTCCTCCATCGCGCGCCACACGCCGTGGTATTCGGGCTCGTAGCCCGTCACGATCGACACCCACGGCGCGGGCCCTAAGGTGTCCGCCGCGCCCGACAGCCAGCCGGCGACGCCGCGCCGGCGAAGGGCCGCGAGATGCGGCAGGGCGCCGGCCCGGGTTCCCTGGTCGAACCCGGGCCAGTCCATGCCCGAGGCGCCGATCAACAGCAGTCTGGTCACGGGTTCTGGCTGATTGCTAATGACTGAATATGCAAGAGATCAACGTCACGCGCGCCACCGACGCCGAAGCTCGGGCCTGCCTCGCGCTCTTGCCCGAGCTGGCAGGCGGCCAGCCCGAACTCCTCATCGCCCGCCGGGGCGGGGATCTGGCGGGAGCCGCGGGCCTGGTCTGGCGCGTCCGCCCCGACCCGCGCGGATTTCCGCTGAGCATCCACGTTGTTCCAACCCATCGCAGACTTGGCGTCGGACGCCGCCTGCTCGCCGCGGCTGCGGACATGGCCGCAAACGAGACCGAGGGCTTGTGGTCGCGGATGACCCTCGACGACGACGCGCCGGCCGTCGGCTTCTTGCGGGCGTGCGGCTTCACCCCGCGTCGCCAGCGGCTGGACTTCGAAGCGCCCGTGGAGGCCCTGCTGTCCCACCTGCGCCCGCTGCTGGACCGGTTGCGGCGCCGCGGCCTCGGCGGCGAGGCGACCATCGTCCCGCTGGCCGAGGCGCCGCGGGAGGATGTGGCTTGGCTGGTGACGGCCGAGTTGGGCGGCGATCCCCTCAGGGTCGCAGCGTCGGTGGGTCACGAGCACGTCGAGGGCATGGTGGCGCTCATCGATGGCCGCGCCGCGGGCGCTATTTTGTGGAGGAGGGACGGCGACCTGGCGAAGGTCGAGGCGCGGGTCGTCGCCGCTGCACACCGCGGTGGCCCGCTGAACCTCCTCCTGCTGGAGGCCGGGCTACTGGCCGGGGCGGGACGAGGCGTCACCCGGCTCTCCTTCTATTGCGACGACACGGTGCGCGACACCCTCAAGCTCGCGCAACGGTGCGCCGCGACCCAGACCTCCGTTGGATCTCTTTACTATTACGCGATCGCCGCCTGACGGCGCCGCGCCGTCCGCAAAGCGCCCCCGGTCAGGGCCGCGCCGGCGATGAGAAGAGCCCACGCCTCTGGCTCCGGGACGGCTGCGTAGCTGATCGTTTCCAGCTCCGCCGCCGCATCGATGTACGCCACGCCAGTATAGGTGGTCGAGCCCGAGGTGAAGGTCAGGTGGATGTAGGAGGGGCCAGACGGAATGCCCTTGTATTCGGTGGTATCGATGCTGTTGGAATACGTCTCACCCGGCGCCGGCCAACCGGGATTCGTCGTCTCTATCCCTAGCGCCGAGTTGGGCGTTCCGCCGTGGAAGAAGGCGTCGGTCGAGAAGACAGATGACTTGAATGAATTGGCGCCGTAATCAAACTGCGGCGTGGAGCCCACTAGGGTTATCTGCGTCAACGCCTGATCGGCCGGAATATCCAGCTTAACGGTCGTCGCCTCGGCCTGAACGGACGTCCCAACGCCGCCGCCCACGGCCAGCATGGCCATGGCAAACTTCATTTTGCTCATTTTTAGCCCCAGCTTGTGCCCCAGCGACGGTAGCAGTCGCCGGGAGCAACCTTAGCTACGGGGTTGCGCAAAACAACGTCGAATTCGGACAAAAAATGTAAATAATTCAATCTAACAATGTACGAAGCTGCGCCTAAGTCCACTTTGAGCAGGCTGGGCTAGATCCCGGCGCCGTTGTCGATTGTGGCGAGAGCACGCTCGTGGGTCTCGGCTTCGCCACGAATCCACCCCACAAACGACTTCACCTGTGGCAGCCGACCCTTCGCCTTCGGGTGGACGAGGAAATAGGCGAAATCGATCAGGGTGGAGATCGGCATCGGCGCAACCAGGCGTCCGGCGTCGAGATCGTCCTGCGCCAGGGTCCGCTTGGCGAGCGCCACGCCCCGGCCGCTCATCGCCGCCTCGATCACGAGGCTCGACTGGTTGAAGCGCGGCCCGCGCGTGGCGTCGACGCCGCGCACGCCCCGGGCCGCCAGCCACATCTGCCAGTCGGGGCAGCTTTCGTCGGCGTTGGACGAGCCATCGTGGAGCAGGACGTGACGCGCGAGGTCGGCGGGCGCGCGGACCGGGTTTGCCGCCGCCAGGTCCGGACTCATCACCGGGATCACCGTCTCGTTCAGCAGGCGTATCGCCTCCAGGCCAGGATAGGGACCGGGGCCGTAGCGGATTGCGAGGTCGACATCGCTGGCGGCGAAGTCCACCAGGTCCATGTCGGCGGAGAGCCAGACGTCCACCTGGGGGTGGGCCGCCTCGAAGCGGCCGAGGCGCGGCACCAGCCACTTGGCGGCGAATGACGGCGGGGCGGTGAGTGTGAGGCGCCGGCCGTCCACCGCGGCGGTCAGCAGGGAGGCGGCCTCGGCCAGCCGGTCGAAGGCCTCGCGCAGGGCGGGAAGGGCGGTCTGGGCGGAATCGGTGAGCAGCAGGCCGCGCGGGGTCCGCTTGAACAGGGCCGCCCCGACATAGTCCTCGAGGTTCTGGATTTGCTGGGAAACCGCGCCCGGCGTCACCGCCAGCTCCTCGGCGGCGCGGCTGAAGTTGAGGTGGCGGGCGGCCGACTCGAAGGCTCTCAGAGCGTTGAGGGGCGGAAGGCGCCGACGCGTCTCCATGAGATTTACTATAGCCCCCGGCAGAAGTCCTTGCGTTGCGAAATGGGAGGCCGCGGCCCATTTGGCAAGCCGAAGCGAGGGCGCCCGCGGGCGTCGCTTGTTAGACTCTCTAAACGAGACAGGACGTGGCTTCCAGAGGTTCAGGCGCGAGACCCCGGCAGTTGGTCGCCCTGAGCGGCGGCCCGACCGTCGACGCCCCGCCCGGGGCGGTGTGGCTGGTGGGCGCTGGGCCGGGCGACCCCGAACTGCTCACCCTCAAGGCGCTCAGGGTCCTGTCCACCGCCGACGTGGTGGTGCACGATGGCCTCGTCAGCGATGAAATCCTCAGCCTCGCGCCACTCCAGACGCGGCGGATCAGCGTCGCCAAGCGGCGCTCCCGGCACAGCTACGCCCAGGACGAGATCTGCCGGATGCTGGTGGCCTTCGCACGCGAGGGCCTCAACGTCGTGCGCCTCAAGGGCGGCGACCCGTTCGTGTTCGGCCGCGGGGGCGAGGAGCTCGAGGCCTGCCGCGAGGCGGGCGTGGCCTGCCACGTCGTGCCGGGCGTCACCGCGGCTCTTGCCGCGGGGGCATCGGCGGGCGCCCCGCTCACGCACCGCGGGGCGGCCCAGGCCGTCACCTTTGTCACCGGCCACGCCAAGGCGGGCGAGGCGCCCGACCTCGACTGGCCGGCCCTGGCGCGTGGGAACCAGACCGTGGTGGTCTACATGGGCGTCGCCACCGCGGCGGCGATCGCCGGTCGGCTGATCGAGGCCGGCCGCGCACCGTCCACACCCGCCCTGATCGTCGAGAACGCGAGCCTGCCGGCGGAGCGCCGCGTGGCGACGACCCTGGGCGGGCTGGTTGAGGCCGCGGCCGGGCTCGACGGGCCGGCGCTGTTGATGGTGGGCGAGGCCATGGCCCTGGCCCGGCCGAGTGAGGCGCGGAATACGCGGACGGCTCCGGCGTCTACAGTCAAGGAGGTGCGCTGATGCTCAAGGCGCTGACGGCCAACCGGCTGAACGATGGCGAGGTGGTGTTCTGGTCCGGCGAGCGCTGGGTTGGGCGCTTTGGCCTTGCGCGCCTGTTCGAGGATGAGGGAACCGCCGAAGCCGCCGAGGCGCACGCCAAGGCCGACACCACCGGACTGGTCGATCCGTATCTGATCGAGGTGGCGCCTGTGGGCGGCGGCTTCGCGCCGGTCAGCTATCGCGAGCGCATCCGCGCGCTCGGTCCGACCAACAAGCCCGACCACGGAAAGCAGGCGCTCGGCGGCGCCGACGTGGAGGTCCTCGTTCACGCCCAGGGCGCCGCGCGGTCCAAGGGCCGCGTCGACCTGATCCGTCGCAAATAGGAGACGTCGGTGTATCGCTACGACGAGATCGACCAGGAAATGCTGGCGGATCGCACGGCGCAGTTCCGCGCCCAGTGCGACAGGCGTCTGGCCGGCGAGCTGTCGGAAGAACAGTTCAAGCCGCTGCGGCTGATGAACGGGCTGTATCTTCAGCTGCACGCGTACATGCTGCGGATCGCGATCCCATACGGGACCCTGTCCAGCGCCCGCATGCGCAGGCTGGCGCACATCGCGCGCACCTACGACCGCGGTTATGGCCATTTCACCACCCGCACCAACCTGCAGCTGCACTGGATCAAGCTGAGGGACGCGCCCGACATCCTCGACGATCTCGCCGAAGTCGGCCTGCACGCGATCCAGACCTCCGGCAACTGCATTCGCAACGTCACCGCCGATCCCTATTCGGGCGCCATCGCCGGCGAAGCGGACGATCCGCGCGTGTGGGCCGAGGCGATCCGCCAGTGGTCGACCTTCCATCCCGAGTTCAGCTACCTGCCGCGCAAGTTCAAGATTGCGGTGACGGCATCCGAGGCCGACCGGGCCGCGACGCAGGTCTACGACATCGGCCTTCGGCTGCACCGCACCGTTGACGGCGTCCTCGCCTTCGACGTCGGCGTGGGCGGCGGCCTCGGGCGCACGCCCTATCTGGGCCCGACGATCCGGAAGGGTCTGCCGGCGCGCCACCTGCTCTCGTACCTGCAGGCGATCCTGCGGGTCTTCAACCGCTACGGTCGGCGCGACAACATCCACAAGGCGCGGATCAAGGTGCTGGTCGCCCAGCTCGGCGCCGAGGCGTTCGCCCGCGAGGTCGAGGCCGAGTGGGAGGCGAGCGACAAGGCCGCGGCCGACCTTCCCGACGAGGAGCTGGCGAGAATCCGCGCGGGCTTCCTGACCAATTTCGAGTCCGTTCCGCCGGTGTCGGAGGCCTTCGGGCGCGCCAAGGCGGCCAACGCGGCGTTCGCGCGCTTCGTCCGACACAACGTCGTGGCGCACAAGGAGCCCGGCTACGCCATCGTCAACGTCTCGCTCAAGGCGATCGGCGAAACGCCCGGCGACTGCTCGGCCGAGCAGATGGACCTGATGGCCGATCTGGCCGAGCGCTACTCGAAGGACGAGGTCCGCGTCGCCTACGAGCAGAACCTGATCCTGCCGCACGTGAAGCTCGACGATCTGCCGGTAGTGTTCGAGGCCCTCGCTTCGGGCGGGCTGGCCACCCCGAACATCGGCCTGATCAGCGACATCATCGCCTGCCCCGGGCTGGACTACTGCGCCCTGGCCAACGCCCGCGCGATTCCCATCGCTCAGGATATCTCCCGGCGCTTCGAGGATCCGGTCCTGGCCGAGCGGATCGGCGAACTGAAGATCAAGATCAGCGGCTGCATCAATGCCTGCGGCCATCACCACGTGGGTCACATCGGCATCCTCGGCGTCGATAAGAAGGGCGAGGAATTCTATCAGCTGACGCTCGGCGGCTCCGGCGAGGGGGACGCCTCGCTCGGACAGATCCTCGGACCGGCGGTTCCGGCGGGCCGGGTGGCGGCGGCCGTGGATGAGCTGGTCGCCGTCTATCTGGCTGAGCGCCGGGATGATGAGCGCTTCCTCGACACGGTCCGGCGCACGGGTTTGGCTCCCTTCAAGGCTGCGGTGTACGCCGATGCTCATTAAGTGGCGCGACGGGACGGCCTGGGCGGCCGAGGATCCCTTCACCTTCGTCGGTGACGATCAGGGAACGCCGCCGGGGGACATCATCGTCACCCTTCAGCGGTTCCAGGCGGAGGGCGCATATCTCGCGAGCCAATGCCGGACCCTCGGCGTGCGGTTGGCCGCCTCCGAGGCGCCCGAGGAGTTGGTGGGACAGCTCCGCGGCCTGGCCGTGATCGAACTGGAGTTCCCCAAGTTCCGC
Source organism: Caulobacteraceae bacterium (assembly GCA_036276055.1). GTDB lineage: Bacteria > Pseudomonadota > Alphaproteobacteria > Caulobacterales > Caulobacteraceae > Acaudatibacter. The sequence continues at coordinate 4,111 of DATBEN010000079.1, read as the reverse complement.
GATGGTCGGTCGTACAGCGCCGCGCGCATCCTGCGCGAGCGCATGGGGTTCAAGGGCGAACTGCGGGCGGTGGGCGATGTCCTGCTGGAGCAGGCGTACCAGATGGTTCGCTGCGGCTTCGACGCCTTCGAGCCAGCCGACGGCTCGTCCGCGGCGGATTGGACGGCCGCGGCGTTGCGGTTCCGCCACGTCTATCAGCGCGCGGCGGATGGTCGCGAGCCGGCCTTCGCCGAGCGCGGGAGGTTCTGATGCCGTTCGACCGTGCCGAAGTCGCCGATCCCGCCCGGGACATCGCCCGGGGGCTCGATGGTCAGCTGCGGCAGGCCCATCCACGGGACATCATCGCCGCGGCGCAGGAAGCCTTCGGACCGCGCCTGGCGCTGGTGTCGTCCTTCGGTGCGGAATCGGCCGTGCTCCTGCACCTTGCGGCGCAGGTGGATCCTGGTCTTCCGGTGCTGTTCCTCGACACCGGCATGCTGTTCGGCCAGACCCTCGACTACCGCCGCATGCTGGCCGCGCGGCTGGGCCTGAGGGACGTGCGCGACCTGCGCCCCAGCTTCGAGGACCTCGCCACCGCCGATCCCGACGCCAGCCTGTGGCAGAGCGACACGGACGCCTGCTGCCGCGTGCGCAAGGTCCTGCCCCTGGACCGGGCTCTCGCTGGCTTCGACGCCTGGATCACCGGGCGCAAGCGCTTCCACGGCGGCTCGCGGCTGACCCTGCCGGTGGTCGAGACCGCTGAAGACAAGATCAAGTTCAATCCGCTTGCTGGCTGGGGCAGGGCCGAGCTCGACGCCTATGCGGCCGAGCACGACCTGCCGGCCCATCCGCTGGTCGCCGCGGGCTTCCCTTCGATCGGATGCTGGCCCTGCACCAATCCTGTCGAAGAAGGAGCCGATGTGAGGGCCGGGCGTTGGGCGGGTTCGCAAAAGACCGAATGCGGCATACATACTGCCCGGGCGCCGGGCGCCGCTCCTTTCCTGGGCGGCGACATCTGACGGCCCCGCGGCCGGCGATCGTCCCCCCGCTTATTGACCTGTCCCGCTGACGAAAGGCGCGAGAAACTCTTGAGCATGTCCCAGGCCGACGTCGCCGCCGCGCCTCCCAAGGCGCGCGGAGCGTTCAACGTCGAGCGAGTCACCTATGTGCGTCACTGGACGCCCTCGCTGTTCACCCTGCGCACGACGCGCGACCCTTCGTTCCGCTTCGCCAGCGGCCAGTTCGTCATGCTGGGCCTGGAAGCGGAGGGAAAGCCGCTGCTGCGCGCCTATTCCATCGCCAGCGCCTATTACGCCGACGAACTCGAGTTCTATTCGATCAAGGTGCAGGACGGCCCGCTGACCTCGCGCCTGCAGACGATCGTCGAGGGCGACGAGGTGCTGGTGGGCAGGAAGCCGACCGGGACGCTCGTGCTGGATGGCCTGCGGCCGGGCAAGAACCTCTATCTGCTGGCCACCGGTACGGGCCTCGCGCCGTTCCTAAGCCTCGTGCGCGATCCGGAGGTGTACGAGCGCTACGAGAAGGTGATCGTCACCCACACCGTGCGCGAGGTCGCCGACCTGAACTACCGCGAGTTCCTCAGCCACGAGCTGCCGGTGGACCCGGACCTTGGCGAGCTGATCGCCCCCAAGCTGGTCTACTATCCCACGGTCACGCGCGAGCCTTTTCACACCCAGGGGCGGATCACTGACCTGATCTCCTCGGGGCGGATTTTCCACGATCTTGGACTTCCGCCGCTGGACCCGGCCCGCGACCGGCTGATGCTGTGCGGCGGTCCCTCGGTGCTCGCCGACCTCAAGACCCTCCTGCTCGATCGAGGCTACCAGGAAGGCTCTGTGGCGAGCCCCGGCGACTTCGTCCTGGAGCGCGCGTTCGTCGAGACCTGAAGGCTCCGGCTAGCCGCACCGCAGGAGGACGAAGGAAACGTTGTCCGGCGCCCCGCGCACGAGGCACGTCCGGATCATCTCGTCAGCGACGATGGGGAGGTCATCGGTGAGAATCACCTCGCCGAGCTCCGCGTCTGTCATCACGCGGGTCAGACCGTCCGTGGCAAGCAGCAGGGCGTCTCCGGGGATGATCACCCCATCTAGGCGGTCGACGGCGATCCCGGCGGCCGCGCCGGCTGCGCGGGTGACGATGTGTCCCTCGGGATGGGAGAGCGCCTGGGCCGGGGTGATCTGACCTGCGTCCACCAGGTCCTGGACCAGGCTGTGGTCGCGCGTGAGCTGCCGAAGCGTCCCGCCCCGCGCGAGATAGCCCCGGCTGTCGCCGGCCCAGAGGCACACGAAGCCAGACGGATCGGTCAGGAGCACCACGATCGTGCTGCCGATCGTCCGGCCTGTGCGGACGCGTCCCATCTCGAAGAGCTGCCGGTTGGCGGCCTCGATCGCCGCCAGGACGGCCACGGAACGGGCCTGCAGATCACCCTGCGACGGGCTGGCGTCCAGGGCCTTCATGAGGAGAGCGCTGGCGAAATCGCCGCGGTCGTGGCCCCCCATGCCGTCGGCGACAGCCCAGAGCCCCTTCTGCGGGCTGGCCAGGACCGCGTCCTCGTTGCGCGGCCGTCGCCCGGCGTGTGTTCGCATCACGTAGTCGATCTTCATCTGCTCAACTCGCTGCGATCCGGCCGGCCTCTGGCGGACAGTCGACAGGCGAAGATACACTTGGATCTTCGCGTGCGTGGACCCTGAGGTCGATGTCTTTGAGCGCCCCACATCATACCAAGGCTCTTCCTCCGGGCGCCCTGCTCCGCGAGTGGAAACTGGAGGATGTCCTCGGCGCCGGTGGCTTCGGGATCGTCTACAAGGGTCGTGGGATCTATTTCGATGAAGTCGTCGCAATAAAGGAATACTTCCCCGGAGCGATCAGCGATCGCCTCGATGGCGTGACCGTCACTCCCACTGATTCCTCGTCCGAACAGATCTATGACCTCGGGCGCCAGAAGTTCCTGGACGAGGCGAAGATCCTCTGGACCCTTTCGCAACCTCAACGACATCCGAACATCGTCAGCGTTCGAAGCCTGTTCGAGATTCATGGCACGGCCTACATGGTCATGGACTTCGAGCAGGGGCGCTCGCTCTCGCAGATGCTGCACGAGGGGCGACGGTTCGACGAACAGAGCCTCATGACCCTGCTCCGGCCGATCGCCGAAGGGCTGCAGCGGGTGCACGATGCGGGCGTCATCCATCGCGACATCAAGCCCGCCAACATCCTGGTGGACGAGACCGGCCGGCCGGTGCTCATCGACTTCGGCGCCGCCCGCTTCGAGATGAACCAGGAGACGAACACCAAGGCGACCTTCTACACGCCGCCGTACGCAGCCCTCGAACAGTATGTGAGGACCTTCCCGCAGGGGCCGTGGACGGACATCTATGCGCTTGGCGTGACCCTCTTTCAGTGCGTCACGGGGGAAAAGCCTCCCGATGTGCTGGAGCGGCTTCACGGAGAGGAGGGCCAACCTCTTTCGGCGAGATCGTGGCCGGGCTTCGGCCGCGCCTTCATTCGCGCCGTGGACGCGGCCATGGCGATTCGCCCGGGCGACCGGCCGAGCTCGACGCGGGCGTGGCTGGCTATCTTCGACAGCCGCCACGACGAGGCCTGGGGCGGAGACGCAGATGCGACACGCATTGCAGGTTCGGCGGACATCACGGCCATAGAGCGCGCGTTCGCCGAGCGCGCCGTCGAAACGGGGCTTCCGTATTCTGGCGATCCAGCGGTCCTGGCGGCAGTGCTGGGCGGCGTGCTGGATGATGCTGATCCGGCATCCGTGCTCGACGAGTACGGCGGATTCGCCATGATCACCGCCGGTTCGATGGAGGCTCATGTCCCAGAGTGGCAGGAGCAGTTCGCCGGCGCAGCAGCCGAGGCGCGGCGCATCGCCAACCAGGTGATCGCGCGTGAGGCCGCCGCGAGGCCCGGCCCGCTCGCCGCTCGCGCCCGACGGGAGGCACATGAGGCCCTTCGCGCGGCCGTCGTGCAGGCGAAGGCGCAAACCGACGAACTCGATGATCTCGCGAGGCTCGTGGACGCGGCCGCCGACATCTCGCAGCTCGAAGCCGCCGTGGCGCGAACCGATCAGATCCAGCGGTCCCTCGTGGCGCTGGACGCCTCG
>DATBEN010000078.1:0-48292 GCA_036276055.1 Caulobacteraceae bacterium | reverse complement strand
CGGACCGGCACGCTGGGGTCCTTCTCCGACGGCTTGAGGATGAAGCTGTTGCCCACAGCGATGGCCACGCCGAACATCCACATCGGGATCATCGCCGGGAAATTGAACGGGGTTATGCCCGCGACCACGCCGAGAGGCTGGCGCATGGAATAGACGTCGATGCCCGGCCCCGCGCCCTCGGTGTATTCGCCCTTCAGGGCGTGAGGAATGCCGCAGGCGAACTCGATCACCTCCAGGCCCCGCTGCACGTCGCCGCGGGAGTCGGCGATGACCTTTCCGTGTTCGGACGATAGCAGCTCGGCCAGCTCGTCCATCCGCGCCTCTACCAGGCGCTTGAACTCGAACATGACGCGGCCGCGGCGCTGCGGATTGGCCGCCGCCCATCCCTCTTGCGCCTTCGCCGCCGCCCTGACAGCGCCATCCAGGTCCGCGGCCTCGCCGAACGCGACCCGCGCCTGCACCTCTCCGGTGTTCGGGTTGAAGACGTCGCCGAAGCGCTGGCCGCCCCCGCGAGCAGAGCGGCCGTCGATGAAGTGCTCGATCTGGCGCATGATTGTGATCTCCTGGGCGGCCGGGGGCCTGCGTTCAGTGTGATGGTGCGAAGGGCAAGGTGGAGATGACTCCGTTCCAGCCAAGGGGGCGGACCATGAGTTGTGGCCCCCTTCGCGTCTTTTGCGGCGTTCATCGGGACGTAGATCGCCCGCACGTCGAGCGGCCTGTCCGTGAGCACGGTAGCGAGACAGTCGAACCGGAAGCTGCGGCTCCCACTCGACCAGGGCGTCATATCGCGGCCGACGCCGCAGAGCTGATCGCCGACCACGATCTCCATCTGCTGGCGGGCGCCGGCTCCCTGGGCGGTGGAGGTTCCGGTGGCCTCGATCAGGTAGCGGCCCGCCGTCATCGGCGGGATCGCGCATCGGGTCTCTTCGGCGCTCACGACCCGGCAGGCGGACGGGGGGATCTCTGCCTGCGCGTAGCCGGCGAAGGCGCGGGGAAGCGGAACGGCGGTCTGGGATGGGGCGGGCGGAACGCTGTGCTGCGCCGCGGCTGGGGCGCCGGCGAGGACGAGAAGACAGGGCGCCAGGCGTCCCACCGCCTTCGAGGAGGTGAACGGCATTCGCGTCTCTCTAGACGAGGCCAGGGCGCCCGGACAACCGCGGGACGCGGTTGCGTCCCGCCGGACGTCGCCATAACCCTGTGGGAGCAAGGCTGCGGAGGGGACGGGCGCCATGAAGAGGTGGGGGGTCTGCTCGACGCTCGCGGGGATCTTGGCCGCGGGCGCGGCGTGGGGTCAGCCGCTCGCGACCATCGATTCTGGGACTTTGGCGGGCGTCGACGAGGGGCCGGCCGAAGTGTTCCGCGCCATTCCCTACGCCGCGCCGCCGATCGGAGCCCTGCGTTGGGAGCCGCCGGCGCTCGCCGCCCACTGGAGCGGGACGCGCGCCGCGGACAAGCCGGGCCCGGCGTGCCCGCAGGTCGTGACGCCGGGACGGCCGAACCTCGGCGGCTATGTCGGCCCGACCGACGAGGACTGCCTCACCCTGGATGTCACCGCCCCACGCGGGGCGAAGAAGGCGCCGGTGATGGTTTGGATCTTCGGCGGCGGCAACATCGCCGGGGGGACCAACCTGCCCAGCTACGACGCCCGCAACTTCGCCCGCGATGGCGTCATCGTGGTGTCGATGAACTATCGGCTGGGCCCGCTGGGATTCTTCGCCCACCCCGCCCTCACGGCCGCGGCGCCGCGCGAGCGGGCGCTGGCCAACTACGGCCTGATGGACCAGATCGCCGCCCTCAGATGGGTCCATCGCAATATCGCGGCGTTTGGCGGCGATCCGGACAACGTGACCCTGTTCGGCGAGTCCGCCGGGGGGCTCGACGTCCTTCAGTTGATGGCGGCCCCCAGCGCGCGCGGATGGTTCCAGCGGGCGATCGTCCAGTCCGGCACGGGCGGCGAGCCGATGGAGGACCTGACGGCGGCCGAGGCGGAAGGCGCGGCGCTGGCGAGCCGCGCCGGTCTCCCCGGCGCGCAGGCGACGGCCGACCAGTTGCGCGCCCTGCCGGTCGAGACCCTGCTCGCCCAGGCGCGTGGGGCGCGTCCGGTGGTCGACGGGCGGCTGATCGAGGAGCCCCTGACCGCGGCGTTTGCACGAGGCGACGAGGCGCGCGTCCCGCTGATCATCGGCTGGAACAGCAACGAGGCCTCGCTGCTGCGCGCCTTTGGCGCGACGCCGGCCCAGTGGATCGCGCGCACGCCACCGGCGGTGAAGGCCGCCTATGGCGAAGAAGAGAGCGAGACCCTGCTGGCGCGCGACCTGTTCGACGACGAGGTCATGGGCGCGCCGGCGCGCTGGTTCGCGACGGAACAGGCGGCGCACCGTGCGCCGGCCTGGGTCTACTACTTCTCCTATGTGCCCGAGCGGCAGAGGGCGGAGCGGCCGGGCACGAACCATGCCTCCGAGATCCCGTTCGTGTTCGACTCCGTCGACGCCATTCCGGGGCGGTCCGCGCTCGCCACGGAAAGCGAACGGGCCGAGACGACTTTGGCCCACGCCTGCTGGGCCACCTTCGCCCGGGAAGGACGCCCCGACTGCGCCGGCGGCGCCTGGCGGGCCTTCACGCCGGCCGACGGCCTTGTGTTCGAGTTCGGCGATCCTGCAGGACCGAGACCGCACTTCCGGCATGCGCAGCTCGACGCCCAGGCGGCGTCCAACCCAGCGCTCGCGACGCCGCCCTGATCGCCTGAGGTTGCCGACCCGTGGAGGGCGCCGTAACGCTCCGCGCCTTGGCGCGGGCTGGTCCCGCCAGAGGATGCTCGAATGACTCAAGCACCGCCCGTGGCGATCATCATGGGCAGCCGCTCGGATTGGGCGACGATGAAGGGCGCCGCCGAGGCCCTGGACAGCCTCGGCGTCGCCTACGCGACGCGCATCGTCTCCGCCCACCGGACGCCCGACCGGCTCTACGCCTTCGCTCAGGGCGCGCGCGAGGCGGGCTACAAGGTGATCATCGCCGGGGCGGGCGGAGCGGCCCACCTGCCGGGGATGACCGCCTCGATGACAGACCTGCCGGTGCTTGGCGTTCCCGTGGAGGTCCGCTCGCTCGGCGGGCTCGACGCCCTGCTTTCCATCGTCCAGATGCCCGCCGGCGTCCCGGTGGGGACTCTCGCCGTCGGGGCTCCAGGCGCCCGGAACGCCGGGCTGATGGCCGCGCGCATCCTGGCGCTCACCGATCCGGCCCTCGCCGAACGGGTGGCGGTCCATCGGCGCGCGCTTGCCGAAGCGGTGCCCGAGACGGTCGAAGACGCGCCGAAGAGCTGATCCGCCTCATGCGCTTCCCACTCGCGCCTGGCGCGACCATCGGCATCCTCGGCGGCGGCCAGCTCGGGCGAATGCTGTCCATGGCCGCAGCCCGGCTCGGCTTCGACGCTGTCGTCCTCACGCCGGAGACCGGCTCGCCGGCGGCGCGCGTTTCCGCAGGCGCGGTGGTCGCCGCCTATGACGATCTCGCGGCCCTCGACGAACTGGCCGATCGCTGCGCTGTAATCACCTGCGAGTTCGAGAACGTGCCGGCCCAGGCCCTGGCCCATCTCGAACAGCGCGGCGCCGCCGTGGCGCCCGGCTCCAACGCTTTCGCCATCGCCCAGGACCGGCTTGCCGAGAAGACCTTCCTCAATCAGGCCGGCCTTCCTACCGTGGCCTTCGCCGCGATCGACTCGGAAACCGATCTACAGGCCGCCCTCGATCGGTTCGGCGCGCCTCTGCTGCTGAAGAGTCGCCGCGGCGGCTATGACGGCAAGGGGCAGGCGTGGGTGCGTTCTCACGGAGACGCCCGCGAGGCGTTCCAGGCGATCGGGGGGCGTGCGGCGATCGTCGAGACTCCCGCCAACTTCGTGCGCGAGTGCGCGATCATCGCGGCGCGAGGGCGCGATGGGACGACCGCCCTCTACCCCCTCACCCGCAGCGAGCATGAAGACGGAATCCTGCGCCGGACCGTTGCCCCGGCCGAAGCCGAACCGTCCACCCTCGCCGCCGCCGCCGCCGCGGCGGACCGATTGCTCGCCGCCCTCGGCTATGTCGGCGTCCTCGGACTGGAGCTGTTCGAGCGCGCCGACGGCTCCCTGCTGGCCAATGAATTCGCGCCCCGGGTGCACAACACCGGGCATTGGACCCTCGACGGCTGTGCGACCGATCAGTTCGAGCAGCACATCCGCGCCGTCGCAGGCTGGCCGCTCGGACCGACCGACGCCATCGCCCGGGTCGAGATGATCAACCTCTTGGGCGACGAACTCCATCTCTGGAAAGACTGGGCTTCGGACCCGGCCGCCCGTCTATGGCTCTACGGCAAGTCCGACGTCCGCGAGGGCCGGAAGTTGGGTCACGTCAACCTGGTTTCGCCCCTGCCCGCCTGACGTCTCTCCGTGGGCGGACGGATATCAAGGGCGACTTTGCGGCCAGCGAAGCCGCGTGGTGGCCTGACCACATCTTCATCCACAGATCAATCGGCAGACCCTCCGACATCGATTCATGCGCAACAATCCCGGTCTACGGGCGTCGTGCCAATCAAAAGCAACGGGGTCAGAAGCATGCAACGAATTACTCTGCTCGCGCAGGCGGGGCGGCTTGCGCCTGCTTTGGCGGCGCTTGGAGGCGACGCGCAGACGGCGTGGGTGCAACAGGTCCCCGTCCAGGCGGCGTCTCTGGCGGACAGCGCCGCAGCCACCAGTCCTTCGACCACCGTCGAGGCCGTCACCGTGCTCCGCGAGGGCCTTTAGGCACGCCCCCGGCCCTTTTTCATTCTGCGCGTCAGAGGCCGGTCGGCGCAGACTCGTCCGTGTGCGTCGGGCGGCCATAGCGGAGCCGGCTCAGAAAGGCCGCGCCGCGACGGGCGTACTCGGAGGGACGCGCTGCGCCGGCCTTCCATTTCTCGAAGGCCATCACGGCCGCGATCCGCTGCTCGACATGCTGCTCGGTCGCCGCCGCGCCGGCTGCGAGCCGGACGGCGAGACCCGAGATCAGGATCTCCGCCAGCAGGGCCCGCTTGCTGTAGTGGTTCTCGTCCGTGGCCGTATCCCCCGCCCAGCGCCACAGGTTGTCGGCGCTCGCCCACGCGAGGCGCAGGCCAAGCCCCAGATTGCCCGGCAAGGCCAGGAAGCCGGTCCACCGCCGCGCGGCGGCCTCGTGGTCCGCGGCGGCGGCGAGCCATGAGGCGACGGCGCGCCGGATCCGCTCGCGGACCTTCATCGTGGCGGGGTCGGCGTCGCCGATCGCCTCGAGCGCGTCTTGGTCGAGGCGACGCGAGAACAGGGCGGCGAGGTCGCGCGGTCCCTCGGGCAGCAGCAGCTCGGTCTCGGGGGCGCTCAGACCCACATCGCGCCCTGCCTGACGGACAAGGCCCCAGCTCCAACCCAGCCGCGGCGCGAGCCTGAGAGCCGCATCGAGCAACTCCTGCTCCTTGGCTCCGGCCCAATCGCTGTCCTCGGTCATCGGTCCGTCCTACCAGAGGTCGACCATGGACAAAACCAGGCTGGCCTGCTACCTGCCTCGCCTCTCATTCGACGAGCGCTGGGGCGAGGAGTTAGGTTCCTTCGCCCCTGGATGCTTTGGAGGCCCGGTGGTTCAGATTTTCGTCCGCGACAACAATGTCGATCAGGCGCTCAAGGCGCTGAAGAAGAAGATGCAGCGCGAAGGCTCCTTCCGGGAGATGAAGCGGCACGTCCACTACGAAAAGCCGTCCGAGAAGCGCGCGCGTCAGAAGGCTGAGGCCGTTCGCCGGGCCCGCAAGCTCGCCCGCAAGCGCGCACAGCGCGAAGGTCTGATTGCCGCGCCGAAGAAGCCGGCCCGCTAGGACCTCGCCAGGGCCGCTGGTGCGGCTGGTGGCAAACCAGAGGCGTCGACCAACAGGTCGACGCCTTTTCCATGCCAGCGGACTGCGGCTGTGCGAGCACCCGCTACTCGGCGGCGACGCAGGCGCTGATGGTGCGGGCGTCCCGCACGTGGACGATCCCGCGGATGATCGCGTCGCAATGGCGCGCGCTCAGCAGCGTCGCGTGATTGGCCGCCGGGACGTGCTCCAGGAAGCCGTAGCGCGAGGCCTTGGCTGGAAGGACCTGGAGCGCGCGCACCGCGGTCGCCGGTCGCACGGGTCCGGCCAGGATCACCGCAACCGGAAGGTCCGGATCGTAGGCGCCCACCCCCGACGCCTCCTTCGCGGTCTGCTTCCACAACGACACCTCCTGGGCGGACCAGTGGTTGTGGCCCGGATCGGCGAACGCCCATCTCTTCTCGGCGGCAGGCTCGGCGTCCAGGCCGATCGTGTCTCCCACGCCGACCCACTCGGAGGCGGCGAGCAATCCGTTTCGGCTGCTCCAGGCGGCGGCCCCTGACAGGCCGGCGAAGAGGTCCACCAGAACGCCGGCCAGGCGCGAGTCGGTGACCTTCGGCGTGGTGGCGTCGACCAGCACCACGCCCTTCAGTCTCGGCAGGTTGCCTCGGGCGAACAGGGCGGCGTGGAGTCCGGCCATCGAGTGACCGCAGTAGATCAGCGGCCCGCGCTCCCCCAGGGCCGCGAGCAGGGCCTCCAGATCCGCCCGCACGGCCAACCCGTCGCGGGGCTCCGGCCCGGGCGGCGAAAATCCCAGTCCGGCCCGGTCATAGGCCAGCGATCGCATCCCGGCCAACGCCAGCTTCGTCTGAACCGCGGCCCAGTCCGCGGAGAACCCGAAGGCCCCGGCTTCAAGGACGACAAGGGGGCAGTCCGAGGACGCGGGTCCTTCGAGGATGGCGTGAAGCCTGCGGCCCCCGCCGATGCTCACGAGGCGACCGCGAGGCTTGGGCTTTCGAGAACGGACGGTCATTGCGTCCCTGGCGACGGCTACGAACGCGCCAGAGCGCGAATTTGGTTGGACGATGATTTAGGCGTTCAGGCAGACCTTGCAAAGGCGGCCGCAAATGCGGCGAGCAGCGCGACCCGGCGCAGCGGAGCGAGCCTGGGCGCGAACCTCTTGAACCGTTCGCCAGCTTGACCGTTTGTTCGGGCGCGGACCCGGGGAGGATGACCCATGGCTGTGGCGGAACGACGTTCGACCTGGCTGACCATCGAGGGCGTCCTCCTGATCCTGCTGGGAATATTCGCCCTGCTGTCGCCTCTCTTCGCGGGGATCGCGCTGGCCCTGACCTTGGGCATACTGCTCGTGGTCGTCGGAGCTGTAGGCCTGATCTCCGCCTTCGCGGGCAGGGCCCATTCGCACCAGGGATGGAGCCTGCTGTCCGCACTCATCGCCCTGGTGGTCGGCTTGCTCCTGCTCGTCTCGCCGCTGAGCGGGGCCGTCGCCATCACCCTGGTGATAGGCGCCTATCTGGTGCTCGACGGGATCAGCCTGATCGGACTGGCGCTCGACCACCGTCGCCGCGGGGACCGCGCCTGGGCCTGGCTTCTGGTCGCCGGCGTCGTCGACATCATCCTCGCCGCCTTCATCGTCATGCTGACCGGAGCCGGCTCGGCCGTGCTCATAGGCTTCATCGTCGGCCTGGACCTGATCGTCGCGGGGGTCGCCCTGCTGATGCTCCATCGGCGCGGCGCGATCCCGCCGCCGACCTGATTCGGCAGATCCAGGCTCCCGCCGCCGCTGGCGGCCGGCGGATCAGAGCGCCTTGACGATTCCCTCGACCATCTTCTTGGCGTCCGAGAACAGCATCATGGTGTTGTCGCGGAAGAAGAGTTCGTTCTCCACCCCGGCGTAGCCCGAAGCCATCGACCGCTTGATGAAGAGGACGGTCTGCGCCTTTTCGACGTCCAGCACCGGCATGCCGTAGATCGGGCTCTTCGGGTCGGTCTTCGCCGCGGGGTTGGTTACGTCGTTGGCGCCGATGACGAAGGCGACGTCCGCAGTGGCGAACTCGGAGTTGATGTCGTCCAGCTCGAAGACCTCGTCGTAGGGGACGTTGGCCTCGGCGAGCAGGACGTTCATGTGTCCAGGCATCCGGCCCGCCACCGGGTGGATGGCGTACTTCACCTCCACGCCCTCGGCCTTGAGCTTGTCGGCCATCTCGCGCAGGGCGTGCTGGGCCTGGGCCACGGCCATGCCGTAGCCTGGGACGATGATGACCTTGCTCGCGTTCTTGAGGATGAAGGCGGCGTCGTCGGCCGATCCCTGCTTCACCGGCCGGGTCTCGACGTGTCCGACGGCCGCCGCCGCGGAGTCGTCGGCGCCGAACCCGCCAAGGATGACGGAGATGAAGGAGCGGTTCATCCCCTTGCACATGATGTAGCTGAGGATGGCGCCGGAGCTGCCGACCAGGGCGCCGGTGATGATCAGGGTGATGTTGGCCAGGGTGAAGCCGAGCGCCGCGGCGGCCCAGCCCGAATAGCTGTTGAGCATCGAGATCACCACCGGCATGTCGGCTCCGCCGATGGGGATGATCAGGGTCACGCCGGCAGTCAGGGCCAGGGCGAAGATCACCCAGAAGGCCCAGAGCGCATGGCCGGCGCTGGCCACCAGGACGACGATCAGGATGACGATGGCCGCCGCAAGAGCGATGTTGATGAGGTGCCGCGCCGGCAGCAGAATCGGCGCGCCGGACATGTTGCCGTTGAGCTTGGCGAAGGCGATGACTGAGCCGGTGAAGGTGACCGCCCCGATCGCCAGGCCCACCGACAGTTCCACCAGGCTCTCGAGACGGACGCCTGACCCCTCCTGGATGCCGTAGGCGGCGGGCGTGTAGATCGCCGCGGTGGCGACCAGGCAGGCCGCGAGCCCAACCAGCGAGTGGAAGGAGGCCACCAGCTGCGGCATGGCGGTCATCGGCACGCGCCGCGCGATCAGGGCGCCTACGCTGCCCCCCACAGCGATCCCCGCCGCGACGATGGCGATGGTGACGCCGTCCAGGGCGCCGGTCGTGGCGATCAGGGCGAGGGTGGTGGCCACGGCGATGGCCATGCCGACCATGCCCATCTGATTGCCGCGCCGGCTGGTCACCGGGCTCGACAGGCCTCGCAGGGCGAGGATGAACAGGATGCCGCTGACGAGATAGGCCAGGGTTGCGAGATTGGCGTTCATGTCGGCTCCCCCGGACCGCTGCGCCCGCGGCGCGCGCGCGCGCTCCCGGTCATTCCTTGCCCTTGGGCGCGGGGCGATCCTTCTTGCGGTACATGCCGAGCATGCGCTGGGTGACCAGGAATCCGCCGAAGATGTTCACCGAGGCCAGGGCCACGGCCACCGCGCCGGCGCCCTTGGAGATCCACACCGATCCACCCCCCACGCCGTGCGCGGCGGCGGCGAGAAGGGCGCCGACGCTGATCACCGAGGAGATGGCGTTGGTGACGGACATCAGCGGCGTGTGGAGGGCCGGCGTGACGCTCCAGACCACGTAGTAGCCGACGAAGACGGCCAGGACGAAGATGGCGAGACGGAAGAGGGTGGGGTCGACGGCGTCCACGGTGTTCCTCGCTCTGTCAGGCTGATCGCTCAGGCCGCCTGCTGCAGGGACGGGTGGGTGATCGCCCCACCCTGGACGACCAGGGCCGCCTTCAGGATCTCGTCCTCGAGATCGGGAGCCAGCGCCCCTTCCTTCGACAGCAGCAGTTCAACGAAGGCGAAGAGATTGCGCGCATAGAGCGCCGAGGCGTCCGCGGCGATGCGGCCGGGAAGGTTGGCGAAGCCTGTCACCTTGACCCCGCCCGCCATGACGACCTCGTCGGCGCGCGACCCGGCGACATTGCCCCCCTGCTCCACCGCCAGGTCGACGATGACCGAGCCTGGCTTCATGCTCGCGACCTGCTCTTCGCTCACCAGCCGCGGCGCGGGCCGCCCCGGAATGAGGGCGGTGGTGATCACGATGTCCTGCTTGCGGATATGGTCCGACACCAGGGCGGCCTGCTTGGCCTGGTACTCGGCGCTCATCGGCTTGGCGTAGCCGGCGGCGGTCTCGGCCGCCTTGAACTCCTCGTCCTCGACGGCGACGAACTTCGCGCCCAGGGACTCGACCTGTTCCTTCGCGGCCGGGCGCACGTCCGTCGCCGTGACCACGGCCCCAAGCCGCCTGGCGGTGGCGATCGCCTGCAGGCCGGCGACGCCGGCGCCCATGACGAAGACCTTGGCCGGAGCGATCGCGCCGGCGGCGGTCATCATCATCGGAAGCGCCCGGCCATAGGTCTCGGCCGCCTCGATCACCGCGCGGTATCCTGCCAGGTTGGCCTGACTGGATAGCGCGTCCATCACCTGGGCGCGCGTGATGCGAGGAACGAATTCCATCGCAAAGGCGCTGACGCCGCGCGCGGCGAGGCCCTCGAGCGCACCGCGCTCCTGAAAGGGGTTGAGCAGGCCGACCACCATCGCTCCGGACCTCAGCGCCGAAGCTTCCTCGGCGTCAGGCGAACGGACCCTCAGCAGCAGGTCGGCCTGTGCGAGAGCCTCCGCAGCGGTCGGGACGATCCGCGCTCCGGCGGACTCGAACTCGGCATCGGGAATAGAGGCGCCCTCACCGGCGCCCGATTCGACGACGGTGGAGAGGCCGCGGCCCGCGAGTTTCTTGACGGTGTCGGGCGTCGCGGCGACGCGGGTCTCGCCCGGCCGACGCTCTCTGATCACCGCGACGACGGCCATGTAACCCTACCGAACCGAAGCTATTCCGTGTCGTGGTTTCGCACGGGCGTCGCGCGAAGGAAATAGACGCCCAGCGCCAGGAGGATCGCGCCGGGGATCAGACCGCCAAGGAATGTCGCCCCCAGGCAAAACCAGAGCACCAGCATCACGACCAGGACCGCGATGTGCAGGCTGAACCACTTCGCCATGTTGCCGAACGCCCGATAGGTGCGGGCCTGTTCGGCAACGTCCATCTGGCCGTGGTGGTACTCCGAAGCGGTGTCGTCCATGGTCAAGCCTTTGAAGGAATACGTTTCGGATGGTGTGAAACGAACGCGACGCCGGGCCGCTGCTACACCAGCGTCCGGCCGCGCTCAAGCCGGCGTCGCCGCGCCTCGGATCAGCGTTCCCACATCGTCAGCACTGCCCGCAGCGCCGCCACGAGCGCCAGCGGCTGGTCGACCATGATGTGGTGCTCGCTGTCGGGGATGACGATCGACGGAACACCCGCCAGGACCTCATTGGGGTCCCGGCCCGCCTCGGCGTGACGCCGGATGATCGCCGAGCGCTCGCCGTAGATATGGACCATCGGCACGTCCGTCCGGGTCTCCGGCGTCGCCATGCCGGAACGCTCCAGCTTGCTCCAGAGCGACGGGTCGAACTTCCAGGTCCAGCCCTCGCCCGAGCCGTCCGGCAGCGGGGCGGGCTTGAGGGAGCGGCGGGCGATGAAGTCGGCGACGTAGAGATTGCCCGGGACCTGAGGCGGCATGAAGCGGAACCGCGTCAGGGCCTGCTCGAACGTCGGGTACACCCGGTGCGGGCCGCTTCGCTGCGGCGGACCACGCCAGCGCCCGGCAGGCTCGCCCCGCGCGATCGCCTCGCGCTCCATCCTTTCCATGGCTTCCCGGCTGGGCGGGCCGCCGAAGCCGGTGTCGACAAGGATGCAGGCGCTCATGCGTTCGGGGTGGCGCGCCGCCGAATAGAAGACCTGCCCGCCGCCGAAGGAGTGGCCGATGTACACCGGCCGCGCCCCGCCGTCATAGAGGCCCGCCGCGCGTCCGGCCTCGTGGATCTCGGAGGCGAAGATCTCGAAACTGTAGTGCTCGCGCCAGTCGGAGGCGCCCATGCCTGAGATGGAGAGCGCGGCCACGCGGTGGGTCGCGGCGAAGAACGGCGCAATGAAGCTCCACCAATCGGCGTGGGCGCTGTTGCCGTGCACGAAGATGAGCCCCGGCTTCCCGCGCTCGCCCCAGGTCAGCAACTCGATCTGTGCGCCCAGGACCGGAATGCGCGACCGCTCGGGCTCGGTCGCCGTGACCCGGTCGAACCAGGCGGGGGCGGCGGGCGAGACGCCGCCGAACGGCGCCAGCGGCGAAGCGATCTCCGGCGGCAGGTCCGGTTCGAGCCGTCGAGGCTGGTCATCGTCGATCGGGATTTCGGTCGGCAAGGCCTCGGGCTTGTCGTCTGCCATCGTACGTCTCCCGCACTTGCGAACGCGGGCTTAGCTAACAAGCGTTTGAAAAATGGCAAGCGTATCGGGCCGCGACCGTCAGGGATGCGACCATTTCCCCGGGGTTGCGCTTCTTCTGTTCGACCTGTCGAACCCAGAAGCAGTGGTGAAGCGTTCTCCGCCCGGAGACGCGTCGCGCTGTGGGGACGAGAACGCACCGTGGCGACCGAAAAAGGCGACAGACTAAGGATCCTGGTGGCAGACGACTCGCCGGGCGACCGGGCCTTCGCCCGGCGCGAGGTGGCGCGCGCTGTCCCGCAGGCTGAAGTCGAGGAAGCAGGTTCGATGGACGCTTTGGAGGGCGTCCTGACGCGGGGCCCGATCGATCTCGCGATCGTCGACTACAGCCCCGTCTCGTCCGACGAACCACACGTGCTGGGGCGGCTTCGACAGGCTGACCCGACCACCGGGGTGATCCTGCTGACGGGCTCTCTTGGGGAAGAGGGCGCCGCCGAGGCGATGAAGGCGGGATTCGACGACTACGTCCTCAAGGGTCCCACTGCTGGCTTGCGCCTGGGCCCGGCTATCCGAGGCGTTCTGACCCTCGCGGGGGAGCGACGCGGGGCCCGACGGGCCGAAGCGCGCTATCGGGATCTGTTCAGCACGGTCAGCGTCGGGCTCTTTGCCTGCCGCCCCGACGGCCGGTTCGAGGAAGGCAATCCCGCGTTGCTCGACCTGATCGGCGTCGACGCGAGCGCCCTCGCGGACCTGAACCTTCTGGATCTGGCGGGTTCGGGCGAGCTGCGCCGACATTGGGACAAGCGCGCGCCGCTGCACGGACTCGAGATCGGCCTTACGCGGCCCGACGGACGCCGCATCGAAGTGCTGATCGATGCGGCGCCGCGCGGGCGCACGATCGACGGCGTCATGACGGATGTCACGGCCCTTCGGGATGCGGTCCGGCAGAAGGACGGGCTGCTGCGGGAGGTGCTCCACCGCGTCTACAACAACCTTCAGCAGGTGGAGGCGCTCCTCAACCTTCAGGGCCGGCGGTTCGCGGATCCGGAGATCCGCCGAGCCTTCAAGGACGTCGGCGAGCGGCTGCGCAGTCTCGCCCTGGTGCAACAGAAGCTCTCCCAGGGGGGCGATTACCGGCGCGTCGACTTCGCAGCCTACCTGCAGGATCTCACTACGGCGATCGCGACCGTTGCGCGTCGCCCGGAGATCGAGATCGCGGTGGACGCGGAGCCCCTGGTCGTCGAAGTGGACAGAGCCATCCCGCTTGGCCTGATCGCGAACGAGCTGCTGACCAACTCGGTGAAGCACGCCTTCGCCGACGGCCGTAGCGGCCGGATCGACGTGGTGCTGCGACGGGAACCGGAGAACCGGTTTCGCCTGGAGGTCGCGGACAACGGGGTCGGCGCGGATCCCGCGCTGGTTTCCCAGGGACCCGGCCTCGGGGCGCGCCTGATTCCCAACCTGGCGCGCCAGCTCTCCGCGGACATGACGGTCGAGCACGCCGGGGGTCTGCGAACGACGCTGCGCGCTCCGCTGTGAGGCTTGCGCTCACGGTTGGGTGATCGCGCGCCAAGCCGCAATCGCACAGCGTTTATCTATCAAAAATCCATTTTCTAGCCTCGATTTCGATATTTTGAGACCGTATGTTGGATGTGTTGACCAACATTATGATGTTTCGTACATCACGACCATGCTCACCCCTGCCCAGCTTCGCGCAGCCCGCGCCCTTCTCGGTATCGATCAGCGAACCCTGGCCGAACGGGCCGGCGTGTCCCTGCCGACGATCCAGAGGATGGAATCCAGCAGCGGCTATGTTCGCGGGGTGGTCGACAGCCTGACCAAGGTCGTGGCGGCGCTCGAGCGCGAGGGCGTCGAGCTCATCGGCGAGAACAGCGTCAGCTCCGGCGGCGGCCGCGGCGTCCGCTTGCGCGACCCCACGCCGCCGACACTGCGCGACGGATCGCGCCGGACGCCCGAAAACGCCTCGGCGAACTGACCGTGCCTGACGGGACCGCCACCGCTCACCTCTTCCGGCCGAAGCTCGTCACCGTCCTGGGCGAAGGCGCCTATGGCGGCGCTGCGCTGCGCAAGGACGCCCTCGCGGCGCTGACGGTCGCGATCGTCGCCCTTCCCCTCTCGATGGCCATCGCCGTGGCCTCGGGCGTCTCGCCGGAGCGCGGGCTCTACACCTCGATCGTCGGGGGCTTCATGGTCTCGGCCCTGGGCGGCAGCCGCTTCCAGATCGGCGGCCCCGCCGGCGCCTTCATCGTCCTGGTGGCCGCAACGGCCGCGCGCTTTGGCCTGAACGGCCTTCTGCTCACCGTCCTTCTATCCGGCCTGATGCTGACCCTTGTCGGTCTGTCGCGGCTCGGGAGTCTCATCCGACACATTCCTCACGCTGTGACCGTCGGGTTCACATGCGGAATCGGCGTCACCATCCTCGCCAGCCAGATCCGCGATTTCGCCGGCCTCCATCTGCCTGGCGCGGAGCCGGGCTCGCTGATCCCCAAGCTGATGGCGCTCGGTCGAGCCGCAAACACAGTCACGCCGTCGGCGCTCGCGATGGGAATCGGTTCGGCCACCTTGATCTTCATGGTGCGCCGATACCGCCCGTCCTGGCCCGGCATGCTGATAGCGGTCGCCCTGGCGTCCCTCGTCGCGGCCGCACTGCGCCTTCCGGTCCAGACGATCGGAACGCGCTTTGGCGGCATTCCGCACACGCTTCCCGCGCCGCACTTGCCGCCGATCTCTTGGGCGCTCGTCCTGCAGGTCCTGCCGGCGGCCTTCTCCTTCACCCTGCTGGGCGGCGTGGAGAGCCTGCTATCGGCAAAGGTCGCCGACGCGATGACCGGCCGCAAGCACCGATCCAACATGGAGCTGGTCGCTCAGGGCCTGGCCAACATCGCCTCCGCCCTGTTTGGGGGCATCAGCGTGACCGGCACGATCGCGCGGACCGCGACGAACATCCGCGCCGGCGCGCGCAGCCCGATGTCGGGGATGATGCACGCCGGGTTCGTGCTGCTGTTCATGCTCGTCGCTGCACCGCTCGCGCGCTTCATCCCGCTGTCGGCCCTGGCGGGCGTGCTCGTGGTCGTCTGCTGGAACATGGCCGAAAAGGCCGAATTCCTGCGTCTGCTTCGCGACTGGCGGACGGCGGCGGTCCTTCTGGCAACCTTCGGCCTGACCCTCGTGAAAGACCTCACGATCGGGATCGTCGCCGGCTGTCTGCTGGCGGCCCTGTTCGCCTTCTTCAGGCAGGGCGTTCCCGAGGAGGGCGACTGACGGCCCAGGTCGGAGGCCTTCGGAGGGCCGCTCGCTAGGTTGGTGCGTCGGCGGGAAGGTCGGCGATGGCGACGGCCCCGGCGGCGCCCGCCTCGTCCCCCCAGGCGACGACCCCCGTCTCCAGGACGGCGAGGGCGGCCGGCGGTGGGCCTGGTTCGGCCCTCACCACCTTGCGCTGCTCGTGGACGAGATCGAGGACGACGATGCGTCCCTCCTCGGTCGCCGCCGCGACGACGCGCCCCGCAGGGTCGACGGCGAGGCGTCCGGTCACGCCTGGCAGCGAAATGTCGAGCTGCAACGCCTGGCGGCCCATCGGCCCGTTTGCCCCGTTGAACGGCCACAGGACCAGTCCGGGCGCTCCGCCGGTAACGAGCCATTGGCCTCCTGCGGTGAAGCCCATGCCCCGGACCCGGCTCTGATAGCCGCTCATGGCCATGTCTTTCCCATCGGCGAGGCGCCAGCCGCGCAGCGCCGGCTCCTGCATGGAGGAGACCACGAACTTTCCGTCCGGGCTGAACAGGACCGCCAGATGCGATCCGGCGAAGCGGAGCATCACCGGCTTCTGCTCGGCGATGCGGGCGTACCAGAGAGCGACGCCGCCATAGCTGGCGGCGGCGAGGCGCCGGCCCTTGGGGTCGAAGGCGAGGTCGGCCACCGAGGCCGGGTGGGTGAATTCGCGCCGGAAGGCGGGATTGCTCGCGTCGAGGACCACGGCGGTCTTGCCGGCCGCGGCTGCGATCAGCCCGCTCTCGGCCGACGCCGCCAACCCCTCGATCCAGCGACCCGGCATCTCCAGCAGCACCCGGCTCTCGTCCGGCGTCGACCACACCAGCCGCCCGTCGTCGCCTCCGCTGAGCACGCCGACCCCGGAAGGATGCGGGGCGGCGGCCAGTATGGCGCCCTCGTGGGCCTCGCGGACGACTTCGCCGTCCCATCTCAATGTGCCGTCGCCGAGCGCGAAGACGGGGCGGCCCCCGTCATCGACGATGGCGCTGACGTAGGCGTCGAAGGCGAATTCCATGGCGCCCCGCTTAGCCGAAGCGAACGCCCGCTGGCGAGACGCGTTTGACCCGCATCGCGGGCTTTACATCCGCGAGGTTCCGCGCAATGCATCCGGCGAAATCGAATGAGACCGGAGCGTCCCGACGGCGGGAGCCCGGATTGGGAGTGTTGGATGGCTGCGAAGATTGGCTCCGCCGGAGGAAGTAGGTTCGACCTCGGGCAGAACGCTGACATGAACGTGACGCCCTTCGTGGACGTCATGCTCGTGCTGCTGATCATCTTCATGGTGGTGGCCCCGATCGCCACGACCTCGATCCGGATGGACATCCCCCCGGCGACGCCGCCGAAGAACGACAATTCCAAGCCGCCGACCTTCATCTCCATCAACGACCAGGGCCAGATCTACGTCTCGTTCGGCAAGAACGACATCCGCCCGTCGTCGATGGGGATGCTGCCCTACGACCTCGCCAAGTCCCTCGGCGTCGCCAATCCGACCAATGAGCGCGTCTTCATCCGCGCCGACCGGCACGTGCCGTATGGCAAGTTCATGGAAGTGGTGAACCAGCTGCAGCTGGACGGCTACTACAAGGTCGGCCTGATCGCCGAGAACCTCGGCACCAGCTGATCGGCCAACGCCGCCTGATCCGGAAAGGGCCCCTCGCGGGGCCCTTTTCATTTTGTCACTCCCCAGAAGAGGAGGGATAGCGGGTTATGCGGCCGCGCAGGCCTCCAGGCTGGAGCGCAGGGCGGCTTCGTCGAGGCCGCGGCCGATGAAGACCATGCGGCTCTCGCGCGGCTCGTCGTCGCGCCACGGCCGCTGAAGGTCGCCCTCGAGCATCATGTGCACGGCCTGGAACACGAGGCGGCGATCCTCGCCGGCGACGTTCAGAATCCCCTTGGCGCGGACGATGTCCTGGCCCTTGGTCTGCAGCAGCTCGTTCAGCCAGCGGGTGAACTTGCCTCCATCCAGCGGGCGGTCCAGGCGCAGCGACACGCCTGCGATATCGTCCTGGTGCTGGTGGCCGCGGGGCCCGTTGTGGTCGTGATGATCATGGTGATCGTGGTGGTGATCGTGATCGTCGTGATCGTGGTCGCAGTCGGCGCCATGGACGTGCCCCGCCTCCCCGTGCGGCGGATTGAGGAAGTCAGGCTCCAGGGCGGTGATGCGCTCCAGATCGAACCCGCCGCGGCCCAGCACCGCGTCCAAAGGCACGTTGGAGCGCACCGCGCGGTGGATGCGGGCCATCGGGTTGAGGCTGCGAAGCCGGGCCTCGATCCGCGTCAGCTCGGCCTCGTCCACCAGGTCAGACTTGTTGAGCACGATCTGATCGGCGAAGGCGACCTGCTCGCGCGCCTCCTTGCTCTGATCGAGCGTGGCCGGGCCGTGCCGGGCGTCGAAGACGGTGGTGACCGAGTCCAGGCGCGTGCGCGCCTTGACGTCCTCGTCGACGAAGAAGGTCTGGGCCACCGGACCGGGATCGGCGAGTCCGGTGGTTTCCACCACGATGGCGTCGAACCCCCGCTTGGCGTTGGCCTGGCGCTTCATCAGCCCCTGCAGCACGCGGATCAGGTCGCCCCTGACCGTGCAGCAGACGCAGCCGTTGTTCATCTCGAAGACTTCTTCGTCGGCCCCGACCACGAGATCGGCGTCGATGCCGATCTCGCCGAACTCGTTGACGATCACGGCGTACCGCTTGCCGTGGTCCTCGGAGAGGATGCGGTTGAGCAAGGTGGTCTTGCCGGCGCCGAGGTAGCCGGTGAGCACGGTGACGGGGATCTGGGACATGAGCGCAAGATAGGGACCCATCGGCCGCACGCGCAATGTCGCGCTCGCCGATCCGGCCGCGGTTGATTTTCCGGACGCGGCGGACTGGGCTATAGCGGTCCGGGGATTTCAGGAGACGCCGATGAGCCGCCGCACGACCGCCGCCTGGACGGCCGCCCTGCTCTTCGGCCTGGCTCCGGCCGCATGGGCCGCCGATCCCCTCGCGCCGCTCGGCGTCGGTCCGCGGCCCGCGCCTCCGCCGGCGCGGCCGGTGACCGAGACGCTCTACGGGACCAAGCTCACCGACGACTATCGCTACATGGAGGCGCTGGATCCGCAGACCATCGACTGGATGAAGGCGCAGGGCGCCTACGCGAGGCGCGTGTTCGATGCGATCCGCCCCCTTTCAGCCCTTAAGGTGCGGACGGCGGCCTTCTCGGGAAGCTTTGGCTTCGTCCAGTCCTATGCGACCTTCGGCGGCCGCGCCTTCTATCAGGAGCGCGCGCCAGGATCGGACGCCTTCGACCTGGTGGTGCGCGAGCCGAACGGCCAGGTGCGCAAGGTGATCGACGTCGCCGCCCTGCGCGCGGCCCACGGCGGCACGCCCTATGCGATCAACTACATCCTGCCATCGCCCGACGGCTCCAAGGTGGCCGCGGGCGTCTCGGCCGGCGGGTCGGAGGACGCGGACCTCTTCGTCTACGACGCGGCCACGGGGGCCAAGATCGGCGGGCCGATCGATCGCGCTCAGTTCGGCCCGACGAGCTGGAGCGAAGACTCCCGGGCCCTCTATTTCATCCGCCTGCAGCCGCCCCGGCCCGGGGCGTCGCCTGCGGACAAGTATCTCAATGTCTCCCTCGATAGCTGGGACGTGACCTCGCCGCCGGTGGCCCTGCTGGGCGCGACGCTCGGCCACGGCCCGGTCTTCACGGCCACCGAAGCCCCCGCCCTGGAGATCATTCCCGGCGCCTCTGTCGCCGTTCTCGCTTCCCAGAACGGGGTGCAGAATGAGATCAAGGCCTGGACGGCGCGCGCCAGCCAGGCGGCCCGGGCGGACGCCCCGTGGAAGCTGCTGGCCGACAGGTCCGACGGAATCACCGGCCTCGACGCCCGCGGCGACGAACTCTTCCTGCTCTCGCACAAGGACGCGCCGACCTTCCAGGTGCTGGCGCTGAAGGCGGGCGAGACTCTCGCCCAGGCCCGCGTTCTGGTGCCGGCCCGACCCGACCGCGTGGTGGAAGGCGTGCACGCCGCCTCCGACGCCCTCTATGTCGTCGTCCGCGACGGCGTCTATTCGCACCTGCTGCGCATCCCGGCCGGGACCGACAGGATCGAGGAGGTCCCGCTGCCGGTCCACGGCCACGCCAGCGACGTGTTCAGCGACTCCCGCGTCCCCGGCGTGATCGTCGACATGTCGAGCTGGACGACCCAGCCCACCCTCTTCCGGTACGACCCTGCCGACAGCCGCTTCAGCGAGATCCATGTCGGGGTGCGCGGCGACATGGACCCCGCCGGCTTCCAGGTCAGCGACCTCAAGGCCCGCGCGCGCGACGGCGTGGAAGTCCCCCTGTCCCTGATCCAGCCGAAGGGCGTCTCCGGTCCGCAGCCGACGGTGGTGGAAGCCTACGGCTCGTACGGCATCTCCAACCTCGCGGACTTCTCGACCCGGCGGGCGCAGATGATGAAGGAGGGGATCACCTACGCCGTCTGCCACGTCCGCGGCGGCGGTGAGCTGGGCGAGGCCTGGCGGCTGGGCGGCAAGGACGCCAACAAGCCCAACACTTGGCGCGACGTGATCGCCTGCGGAGAGGACCTGGTCGCCCGCGGCGTGACGACCCGCGACAAGCTCTTCATCATCGGCGGCTCGGCCGGCGGCATCACCATGGGCCGGGCGATGGAGGAGCAGCCGGATCTGTTCGCCGGCGTGATGGACCTGGTCCCCGACGCCAACTCCACCCGCGCCGAGTTCATGCCGAGCGGCCCGCTCAACATTCCCGAGTTCGGCACGGTCAAGACCGAGCAGGGCTTCCACAACCTCTATGAGATGGACGCCTACCTGCACGTGAAGCCGGGCGTCGCCTATCCGGCGATCATGATCACCACCGGCCTCAACGACCCGCGCGTGGCGCCCTGGGAGCCCGCCAAATTCACGGCGGCCCTGGAGGCGGCCGGCAGCCCCAACCCCGTGCTGCTGCGGATCGACGAGCAGGCGGGCCACGGGATCGGCTCGACCCGCACCCAGGGCGACCTGCTGAGCGCGGACGAGATCGCCTTCGTGTTCTGGCGCTCGGGGCGCGGCGACTGGCGTCCCGACGCGGCGGCGACGCGGTGAGCCCTGCCGCCTTGACTTGCCGGGACCTGCGAGTATAGGTCCCACCCTTCGCCCGCGGCACCACGCGGGCGATCGCGTTTTCACGTCCGCGACTGCGAACTTCCGACCTCAAGGGCCTCGACAAAATGTACGCTGTGATCAGGACCGGCGGCAAACAGTACCGGGTTCAGCCGGGCGACCTGCTGGTGGTCGAGAAGCTCGACGGCGAGCCCGGCGCGGCCGTGGCGTTCGACGAGGTGCTGTTGCTCGGCGAGGGCGAGGCCGTCACCGTGGGCGCGCCCCTGGTGGAAGGCGCCAGCGTGAGCGCCACCCTGGTGGAGACCCGCAAGGGCGACAAGATCAAGATCTTCAAGAAGATCCGCCGCCAGGGCTATCGCCGCACCCAGGGCCACCGCCAGTTCGAGACCGTCCTGCGCGTCACCGGCATCGCCGGCGCCGGCCAGGAAGCGAAGTGGGACGGCGAGGTCGACCTCACCCCCTTCTCGGTGATCAAGGCGCGCGCCCAGAACCTCGCCCGCAGCCAGGAAGCTGGCCAGCAGAAGGCCGAGGCCCGCGCGGCGCGCAAGGCCGCCCAGGCCTGACGCGCAAAAGCAAGATTTAGGAGCAGACCATGGCTCACAAGAAATCCGGCGGTTCGTCCAGCAACGGCCGCGACTCGCACTCCAAGCGCCTCGGCGTGAAGAAGTTCGGTGGCGAAGCCGTCCTCGCGGGCAACATCCTCGTACGCCAGCGCGGCACCAAGTGGTGGCCGGGCGAGAACGTCGGCATGGGCCGGGATCACACCCTCTTCGCGACCGTCAATGGCGCGGTGAAGTTCACGACCAAGAAGGGTGACCGAACCTACGTCAACGTCCAGCCGGCCCAGCCGGCCGCGGCCCACGCCGCCGAGTAGCGATCCAGCCAAGACCCTCCAAGTCTTCCGGATCGCTGAGAGACCAGCGATCCGGACCAGCCTAGTGCGCGGGCGCCCCGGATCGGACCGACCGCCCGCGCTAAGTCCACACTCTCCTCATGAAAGGCGAGGTGGGCCTGGGCCGGGAGGGCCTGATGATCGCCTTGGAAGCCGGACGTCCGGCTCTGATCACCCCAAGACTGAGGCTGCGGTCGCCGCGGCCGGCCGACGCGCCCGAGATCGCGTGGTACGCCAACGACCTCGACGTCGCGCGGATGACCACCGGCATCCCCCACCCCTATGGCCTCGACCAGGCGCGCGCCTTCCTCGAGCGGGTGGAGATGATGGATCCGGACGAGGAGGCCCTGTTCGCGGTCGAGGCGCCCGGCGAGGGCGTGATCGGCCTCGTGGGCTTCCATGCCAACGACGAAGGCGCCTGCGAAATCGGCTACTGGCTGGGCCGGCCCTACTGGGGACGGGGCCTGATGACCGAGGCTGTGCGCGGCGCCGTGGACTGGGCGGCCCGCGTCTGGGACCGGCGCTTCCTCGTCTCCGGCCACTTCGCCGACAACGAGGCGTCCGGCCGTGTGCTGATCAAGTCGGGCTTCCTCTACACCGGCGAGATCCACTGGCGCTTCGCCCTCGCCCGCGGCGAAGCCGCCGCAACGCGGATGATGGTCTGGCTCGCCTGAAGGGGAGGGATAGGGGCTGACAGACGGTCGGAAAGGGCCTATATTGATCTCAACATCGTCCGATGGCGCTGGATGGCGCTTTCGAGCGGCGGCCCGCAAGGCCCGCCGCTTTTCTTTTGGCCGTCCGACGCCGTCCCGTTCGAGGGACCTTATCCGTGCTGCGCGGCAAGACCGCCGAAGACCAGAAGCTGCTGGAGCTGCTCGACTCCGTGGCCGACGCCGCAGGTTTCGAGATCGTGCGCCTTCGGCTGATGGGCGGGACCGGAGCCGGACGACGCCTGCAGGTGATGGCCGAGCAGAGCGACGGAACCATGCTCGTCGAGGACTGTGCGCGCCTCGCCCGCGCTTTGTCGCAGGTGCTCGACGCCGCCGACCCGATCTCCGGCGAGTACGTGCTGGAGGTGTCCAGCCCGGGGATCGACCGGCCGCTGACCCGCCTGAAGGACTTCGAGACCTACGAGGGCTTCGAGGCGCGGCTGGAGATCGACCGGCTCGCCGAAGGCCGCAAGCGCTTCCGCGGCGAGCTCGCCGGCGTCGACGGCCAGAACGTGGCGATCAATCTCGAGGGCGAGAGCGAGACGGCTCTGCTGCCGTTCGACTGGCTCACCGAGGCCAAGCTCGTGATTACCGACGCCCTGCTCAAGCGGGGCGCCGACGCCAGGGCCGCGCGCCTGGAACAGGAAAACAGCCGGGAGCAGGACGCGACGCAAGCCCGCGCTCCCCAGGACGACCAAGAGGAAGGACCATGACCACAATCAGCGGGATATCCGCCAACCGTCAGGAGCTGCTCCTGATCGCCGAGGCCGTGGCGCGGGAGAAGTCGATCGAACGCGAGGTCGTCATCGAGGCGATCGAGGAGGCGATCCAGAAGGCCGCCCGCACGCGCTACGGCGCCGAGCACGACATCCGGGTCAAGATGGACCCGAAGACCGGCGAGACCACCATCACCCGCGTGGTGACCGTGGTCGACGACGACTTCGGCGCGGGCGTCGTCGCCGAGGGCGAAGAAGCGGTCGAGACGTTCAACGACTACGCCCAGCGGCGCCTGTCGGACGCGCTGAAGACCGACAAGGACGCCGTCATCGGCAAGACCTATGTCGAGATCCTGCCGCCGTTCGACTTCGGCCGCGTCCAGACCCAGATGGCCCGCCAGGTCGTGATGGGGAAGGTCCGCGAGGCCGAGCGCGAGCGCCAGTACGAGGAGTTCAAGGACCGCGTCGGCGAGATCGTCAACGGCGTGGCCAAGCGGGTCGAATACGGCAACGTCATCGTCGACCTGGGCCGCGGCGAGGGCATCATGCGCCGCGACCAGTCGATCCCACGCGAGACCTTCCAGGTCGGCGACCGGGTGCGGGCCTACATCTACGACGTCCGCCGCGAGGCGAAAGGCCCGCAGATCATGCTCTCCCGCGCCCACGGCGGGTTCATGGCCAAGCTGTTCGCCCAGGAAGTGCCGGAGGTCTACGACGCGGTGATCGAGATCCGCGCGGTGGCGCGCGATCCGGGCAGCCGGGCCAAGATGGCGGTCGTCTCCAACGACAGCTCCATCGACCCGGTGGGCGCGTGCGTGGGCATGCGCGGCAGCCGCGTCCAGGCGGTGGTCGCCGAACTGCAGGGCGAGAAGATCGACATCATCCAGTGGAACCCCGACGAGGCGACCTTCCTCGTCAACGCCCTGGCGCCGGCGGAAGTCACCAAGGTGGTGATGGACGAGGAGGACGAGCGGGTCGAAGTCGTGGTGCCCGACGAGCAGCTCTCGCTGGCCATCGGCCGGCGCGGCCAGAACGTGCGCCTCGCCAGCCAGCTGACCGGCTGGCAGATCGACATCATGACCGAGAGCCAGGAGAGCGAGCGGCGCCAGCGAGAGTTCGCCGAGCGCACGACCTTGTTCCAGGAAACCCTGGACGTCGACGAGGTCATCGCCCAGCTGCTGGTCACCGAAGGCTTCGCCTCCGTGGACGATGTCGCCTATGTCGACCCCAGCGAGATCGCCAGCATCGAGGGCTTCGACGAGGACACCGCCGAGGAGCTGCAGGCCCGCGCCCGCGACTACCTCGACAAGGAGGCGGCCGAGTACGACGCACGCCGTCGCGAGCTGGGCGTCGAGGACGCTCTGCTCGAAGTCGAGGGCGTCACCCTGCCCATGACGGTCGCGTTCGGCGAGCACGAGGTCAAGACGGTGGAAGATCTCGCCGGCCTCGTCCCCGACGACATCCGCGGCTACTACGAGACCAAGAACGGCGAGCGCGTGCGCGAGCCGGGGGTCCTCGAGTCGATGGAGATCTCGCCCGAAGACGCCGAGCGCCTGATCATGCGCGCGCGCGTCGCCGCCGGCTGGATCGAGGCGCCGCTGGAGGAAGAGGTCGAGGACGAGCTCGAGGCCGAGCCGGAACCCTACGACGAAGCCGCCGCCGTCTTCGGCGCCCCGCCCTCCCCTCCCGCGGAGGGCGGCTGAACCCATCCCTCCCCTTCTGGGAAGGGTGTCGGCGAGCGAAGCGAGGCAACGGGTGGGGAACTCTGGGGAAGGATAGAGGCGCCGAGGATGATCCAGATTTCCCCACCCAGTCTCGCTGCGCTCGACCACCCTCCCCATGAAGGGGAGGGAAAAGGCCCCGCCACCCTCGCGCAGGCCTCGCGCCAGCGGCGCGACCTGGTGTCCGGCGAGGTGATGGAGGAGGAGCGGTTGATCCGCTTCGTGGCGGGACCGGAGGGGCAGGTGATCGCGGACCTCGGCCGCAAGCTGCCCGGCCGAGGGATGTGGGTGGCGGCGAGCCGCGAGGCCGTCGCCATGGCGGCGAAGAAGAACCTCTTCTCTCGGTCCGCCAAGGCGAAGCTGTCGGCGCCCCCAGACCTCGCCGATCAGGTGGAAACCCTCATCCGCGCGAGGCTCCTTTCCAATTTGGGGCTTGCGCGAAAGGCCGGCGCGCTTACCTGCGGATTCGAGGCCGTGCGCGACGTGCTGGCCTCGGGGAGAGTCCGTCACCTCGTCGAAGCTTTCGACGGCGCTTCGGATGGGCGGCGCAAGATATTGGCTCAGGTGCGCAAATCACCTCGGCCGGTTGAGGTCGTCGGGGTCTTCTCGCAGGCGGAATTGGGTTTGGCCTTGGGCCTGGAGAATGTGGTACACACCGCGCTCCTTGCCGGGCGGAGCACGGAGCGCTGGGCGGTCGACGTCGAGCGGTTGGCGGGGTTTCGCCCCCTCTGCCCCGAGAGTTGGCTCCTTCCCGGGCCTTGACGAGGAGACCGGGCGGCCCCCGGCCATCGACGAGTTGAAAGTAGACGCCGGGACGGTCGTCCGCCCCGGAGGGTGTTGATCAAGCGAGCGCATGACGGACGAGAACGACAACAACAGGCCGAGCGGTTCAGGTGCGCCTGGATCGCGGGCGCCGCTGACCCTCAAGCCCCGCACCGGCGGGGCTGTGAGCTCGGGCATGGTGAAGCAGAGCTTCAGCCATGGCCGCTCCAAGACCGTGGTGGTGGAAACCAAGCGGCGGCGCGTGGACGCGCCCGCCGCCGCCGTTCCCGAACGTCGCCCGCCGCTGGAGACGCGCCCGCCGGCGCCTGCCCCGCGTGCCGCCCCGACGGCGTCCGGCGGATCCGCCCCGCAAGGCGGTCCCCTGCGCCAGCTGTCCGACGATGAGCGCCGCGCCCGCCAGCGGGTGATCGAGGAGGCCACGCGCGCCGCCCAGGAACGCGCCACCGCGGAACGGGCCGAACACGTCCGCGCCGAAGCCCAGGCCGCCGCCGAGCGCGCCGAAGCCGCTCGCGCCGCCGCCGCGGCGGCGGAAGCCCAGCGCGCCGTTCACCAGCAGGCCGCCGCCCAGGTCGCGGCGGCCGCCGCCCCCGCCGAGGCGCCCGCCCGGCCGGCGGAGCCTGCAGCGCCGACGCCAGCGCCGGTCATCGCCGCCCCACCGCCCGAGCCCCGGCCCGCCGAGGCCCCAGAGACCTTGGCCCGCGCCCCCGAGCCCCAACGCCCGGCGGCGCCGCCTGCGCGCCAGGCCGAAGCGCCGGCCCGTCCGCCCTACAACCAGGGACGCGGCGAGCAAGCCCGCACGCCGCCGCCGGCCCATGGCGGCCGTGGATATGAGGGTCAGCGCCACGACGGCCCGCGCCAGGGCGCCCCGCCGCAGCGGTCGGGCGAGCCCCATCGCCCCACGGCGCCCGGCCAGACCCGCACCTACGAGCCGAGCCGCGACCGGCGCGACGACCGCGCCACGACGACCACCTATCGGCCGGCGCCCACCCAGGGCGTCGCTTTTAACCAGCGCGTGGCGCGGCCCGATCAAGCCCGCCCGCCGCGCGACGATGCGCGCGGTCCGCGCAACGATCGCCCCGACGCCCGCTCGGAGCCGCAGCGTCCCGCTCGGCCCGGCGAGACGGTCCGCTATTCCGCGCTCGCGCCCGCGCGTCCGCCCCGCGAGGGCGGCCCGCGCACCGGCGGTCCCCGCCCCGGAGGTCCACGTCCACCGCCCTCCTCGGCGCCGAGCACGCCCGAGGTCCAGCGCGCGACGCGTCAGGCGCCGCGCCCCGGCGCCGCGAGCCTCGACCGCCGGCCGGACTTCGACGACGAGAGCGCGTCCTCCGCCAACCGCGGCCGGACGGCCGCACGCGGCACCGCGGTCTCGCGCACCAAGGGCGAGCCCAAGCGCCGTGAGGGCCGCCTCACCATCCAGGCCGTCGCCGGAGACGACGAGGGCGCCGTGGAGCGCATGCGCTCCCTGGCCTCGGTCCGCCGGGCGCGCGAGCGTGAGCGCGAGAAGCGCAAAGGCGGCGCCACCGAACAGGCCCGCTCCGCCCGCGAGGTCGTGATCCCGGACATCATCACCGTCCAGGAGCTGGCCAACCGCATGGCCGTGCGCGGCGTCGAGGTGATCAAGTTCCTGGTCCGCTCGGGCCTAATGCTGAAGATCAACGATGTCATCGACAGCGACATGGCCGAGCTGGTCGCCGCCGAGTTCGGCCTGACGGTCCGCCGCGTCAGCGAAAGCGACGTGGAGACGGGCTTCCTGACAGAGGACGACCACGAGGAGGGGACCGTTCCGCGGCCTCCGGTCGTGACCGTCATGGGTCACGTCGACCACGGCAAGACCAGTCTGCTCGACGCCCTGCGCTCGACCGACGTGGCGGCGGGCGAGGCCGGCGGCATCACCCAACACATCGGCGCCTACCAGGTGCAGCTGCCCAGCGGCGATCGCGTCACCTTCCTGGACACGCCCGGCCACGCCGCCTTCAGCGCCATGCGCGCGCGCGGCGCCAACCTGACGGACATCGTGGTGCTGGTGGTGGCCGCCGACGACGGCGTGATGCCCCAGACGGTGGAGGCGATCTCCCACGCCAAGGCGGCCGGGACCCCGATCATCGTGGCGATCAACAAGATCGACAAGCCGGACGCCAATCCCACGCGGGTGATCAACGAGCTGCTGCAGCACGAGATCGTCGCCGAGAACCTGGGCGGTGAAACCCAGATGATCGAGGTCTCCGCGACCCAGAAGCTGGGCCTCGACGACCTGCTCGAAGCGATCCTGCTGCAGGCCGAGGTGATGGACCTGCGCGCCAATCCCGACCGCACCGCCGAGGGCGTGGTGATCGAAAGCCAGATCGATCGCGGCCGCGGGGCCGTCGCCACGGTCCTGGTCAAGCGCGGCACCCTCAAGCGCGGCGATATCGTCGTGGCCGGCGCCGCCTCGGGCCGCGTGCGGGCCCTGCTCAACGAGCGCGAGGAACAGGTTCCGTCCGCGGGCCCCTCCACGCCCGTGGAGATCCTGGGCCTCGATGGCGCAGCCGATCCCGGCGAGCCTTTCGCCGTGGTCGAGAACGAAGCGCGCGCCCGCGAGCTGACCGACTACCGCATCCGTCTCAAGCGCGAGCGCAACCTCACGCCCGTAGGCGCGGCGCCGACCCTGGCCGACATGATGGCCAAGCTGGCCGACAAGAAGGTCAGCGAGCTGCCGATCCTGATCAAGGCGGATACGCAGGGCTCGGCCGAGGCGATCGTCGGCTCGCTCGACAAGCTGGGCACCGACGAGGTCCGTGCACGGATCATCCTCTCGGGCGCCGGCGCCATCAACGAGAGCGACGTGATGCTGGCCAAGGGCGCCAATGCGCCGGTCATCGGCTTCAACGTCCGCGCCTCCAAGCAGGCGCGGGCCCTGGCCGAGCACGAAGGCGTGGAGATCCGCTACTACGCGATCATCTACGATCTGATCGACGACATCAAAGGCGTGCTCTCGGGCATGCTGGCCCCGATCCAGCGCGAGAGCTTCCTCGGCCAGGCCGAGGTGCTGCAGGTGTTCGACATCACCCGCGTCGGCAAGGTCGCCGGCTGCCGCGTCCGCGAGGGCGTGGTGCGCCGTGGCGCCCGCGTACGGATCATCCGCAACGACATCGTCGTCCTCGAACTGGGCACCCTGCGCACCCTCAAGCGGTTCAAGGAAGAGGTGGCCGAGGTCGCCAACGGCTTCGAGTGCGGCATGGAGTTCGCCGGCTTCCAGGACATCCAGGTCGGCGACCACATCGAGTGCTTCACCGTCGAAGAGGTCAAGCGCTCGCTGTAAAGATCCCTCCCCATGGGGAGGGATGGGGATAGGCATGCCTGCTCCCGACTTCATCGACGATGACCGCCGACGGTTCATTGGCGTCGCGGCGACGACATTCGTCGCGGCGCAGCTCGCGGGCTGCTCCTGCACTGTTGGCCCTACGACATCCGCGCCTTCGACGCGGTGACGCCGATGCTTGCCGCGCAGGGGTTTCGTGTGATCGTCCCGTATCTGCGCGGCTACGGGTCCACGCGCTTCCTCTCGGCCGAGACGTTCCACAACATTCGATAATCCCGACCACGTCGACATCGTCGTCCACAACTATCGCTGGCGACAGAATCTGGCCAAGGGCATCACCATGGAAGGCGACGCCAACGGCGCCCCGCACCCGCCGCCCAGCGCCTACGCCAGCTAGTTCACCGGCCGCTACGAGCATCGCAACATCAGCGGCGGCATCGGCCACAACCTGCCGCAGGAGGCCCCGGAGGCGTTTGCGCGGGCGGTCGTCGACGTCGCCAAGGCGTGACCGTTGCGCTCACGCCGTTGTCGCGGGATCGTATCGGGCCGCATCAACAAGGATGGCGAGAGATGATCAAGGTGTGGGGCGAAGGGAGAGGGTTCCGGGTCGTCTGGTTGCTGGAGGAGATGGGGCTCTCCTACCAGCTGAGGCCGGTGGACATGCTGGCCGGCGTCGAGAACGACCCGGAGTTCCTGGCCATCAACCCCGGCGGGTTCATTCCGGCGATCCAGGACGGCGAGGTCACCATGGTCGAGTCGATCGCGATCATGGAGTACCTTATGGCCCGCCATGGGCCCACGGCGCTCGCGCCCGACCCGCACGATCCCGCCTTCCCCGCCTATCAGCAGTTCCTTCACCTCGGCGAAGCCGGCCTCGCCGCCTCCATCTTCTTCGTCGTCGGCGCCCGCATGCTCGCGCCCGAGACCGAGCGGAACAACTGGAGCGCCGGCCAGGCGCTGGGGGTGTTCGAGAGCCGGCTGCGGCTGGTGACGCGACAGCTCGCGCGCGCGCCCTACATGGCCGGCGAGAGGTTCACGGCCGCCGACATTTCGGTGACCTACGCCCTGCACCTGGCCCAGAGAGCCGGCGGCGTCACCCTCGGCGCCGCAGAGCAGGCCTATGTCGACCGCACCACCGAACGCGAAGGCTACAAGCGGGCCATGGGAACATGTCACGGCACGCGGGAGTGGGCCGCCAGGACGGCGCCCACCCGATGAGCAACGCTTAGCCAAGGATGTTCGCGCGCTCTCAGAACGCGGTTTGACCTCGCGGCGCGGTCCCGTTCAGCCCGAGGAGCTGATCGAGCGCGAGACTTCCACCGCCGCGCGCGATCAGTGGCAGCATCAGTCCCACCCAGCTCAGGTGCGTCGGCCAGGCGTCTGGATAGACGAAGATCTCGATGACCGCCGTCATGCCCAGCAGGGCCAGAGCGGAAATGCGGGTGAAGAGGCCGAGAACGAGCAGAATGGGAAAGAGCGTTTCAGAATAGGTGGCGGCATGGGCCGCAATGACCGGCGGCACAAAGGGTAGCTTGTAGTCTGTCTCAAACAGCTGGTACGTCGCCGGCGTAATCGTCAGGAGGCCCTCCACCTTTGTGCGGCCTGACATGAAGAAGACCCCGGCGACACCCAGACGAGCCGTGAGCAGCAGGAACGAGGTCGGCACAAGCCGGTCGACCGCCGCCGAAACGCGATTGTAGAGGACTACGGGACGGGAAAGCATCAGCAGTTCCTGGCGGGAGAGGTCGAGGCGAAGGCGCCGGCCTCGATGAGGGGGGGTAGAAGAACGGAAAAGTCGGCGCCGGCCTGGTCTGCGGCCATGACCGCGGCGCTCAAATCCGCGCCAGCCTTGCAGGCCTGGAGAAAGGCCAAGGCGCCGGGAGCGGCGACAGCGCTGCGGATCCCGTCGACCGGCCTCGTGATAAGCGCGTCTTCGGGTGTCCAGCCGATTGCACCAAAAGCGGCCTCATCGAGCGCCTGGTGGGCGAGTACGATGCTGACCGCGGGAGATGAGAACGACTCGAAGCGCGTCGCCGGATGCAGGTGCGGCAGGGCCCCCACGGCGATCATCTGGGCAATCTGAGCTGCGCCCGCGGGTTCGGCGTCGGCGGCGAACAGGGACTCGGTGAGCAGCCGCTCGAGCCGCGCAATGTCGGGCAGGTAGGCCACGCCGCGCGCCGGTTCGTAGCCGCGAAGGAAGGTATCGAAGTCCTCGCCGAAGGCGTTGAGCCGCGCCTCGCGCGAGGGGTGGCTTCGCACATAGGCAGCGGCGCAGCCGTCGAACGCCCCATCGCCGCAGAGCGCCCGCACGACCGGATAGTTCGCCGCCAGCGCATCTCTCGCCGCCTTGGTCGAGGTGTTACGATGCACGGCCAGCGCGCGGGCCAGGGCGCCGTCCATGAGCCGTACGTCGGGGTCTGCGCTCATGGCGAGGGCGGCGCCGAAGCGGCGCTGGAAAGCCAGCATCTCAGAGAAGGGCACGATCAATCCCAATCAGATCGGCAGCGGTGAGAATGCGATGGGCCCGGTTTCGCTCAGCCATCAGCTCGCCGAAGGACGGGATGTTGTCGTCGCGTTCGATCAGGGTCGGCCGCAGGCCCACTCGAGTGATCAGTCTGTGATACAGCTCCCAGACAGCTATCGAGACCGGCTGATCATGAGAATCGATGATGAGCGGGCTAGCCGGATCGGCGTCCTTCGCATACCCGGCCAAGTGAACTTCGCCAATGAATTCAGCCGGGATCCGGTCGACATAGGCGGCCGCGTTGAACCCGAGATTCATCGCGCTGACGAAGATGTTGTTGACGTCTACCAGCAGGCCGCAACCGGTTCGCGAGGCCAGCGCGCCGAGAAACTCGATCTCACTGATGTCATGCCCCGGAAGATCGACATAAAGCGAAGGGTTTTCGACAAGGAGGCGTGTCCCGATCACGTCCTGGACCAGCGCCACATTGTCGGCGACGCGGTCCAGGGCCCCCCAGGTGCGCGGAAACGGCAGGAAATCCGCATAGTGGACGCCCGACCACCGCTGCCAGGCCAGATGGTCCGAAACCGCCAGGGGGCGCACCCTGTCGACGAGCCGCGCCAGTCGCTTCAGGTGCGCGAGGTCCGGCCCTTCGGCCGACGCGATCGAGAGACCTACCGCATGCAGGGCGACCGGATGTCGGTCGCGGAGCGCGTCGAGCGCGGCCAGGCGCGGGCCGCCCTCCACCATGTAGTTTTCAGCATGGACCTCAAACCAGAGCCCATCCGCGACGCAGGCCATCGCCTCATCGAAGTGCTGCGTCCGGAAGCCCAACCCTGCGGTCACGGTCATGGCTGCGCGCCTAGAAGGGCTTCAGCGACCCGGTCCCGTGCGGCGTCTTTATGTGAGCGCACGTGCCGGCTGGAACGAGCTTCCAGGCGTTGCCCTGGTAATCCCGCTGCGATGTGCCTGCACAGGTCGTGCCGGCGCCGGCCTTGCAGTCATTGTGTCCGGCTTTTGCGACGCCATAGCATTTCTCCATCGCCGAGCCTGAGTTCGCAGCATGCGCTAGGCCGCCGGCGAGCGAGGCGATGAGGGCTGCAGCCAGAACCGCGGATGTATTGCCTTTCGTCACAGATCTTCTCCTGATGCCCCAGACGGACAACGACCGCGCCGGGGGGGAAGCGACGGTCGTTGTCCGATGGTCCATTGGGCGTTTCAATCGGACCACGGCAGCCATTTCGAACGCCGACAGCGCTCGGTTACAGTCGACGAATTCCTCTGCGCACAATCGTCGTCCTGCATCGGACGCAACCGGCGAAATCAGGGGTAAAAATGTCTTGGAAAAGCTGTCGACGGTTCGGTGTCTTCTATGCGCTCCGGCCCAGTCAGCGGTGTGCGCGGTGATGACTTCGTTCAGGTGGCGTCAGACGATCCGCAGTCGGATCCCGATCCTGTAACCCGAGGATTATCGGAGACGAATAGGCAATCGCCGACACCGGCAATTCGAGATTCAACCTCTCCTTGAAAGGCTTCTCCATGCTCACGCTCAAGTCCAAGACGACCCTCGCATCCGCCGCGGCGCTTCTGGCGCTGTCGGGCGCTTCTTTCGCGACGCCGGCCGCCGCCGCCAACCAACAATTCGCGGCCAAGGTCATGTGTTTCGGCGTCAATGCCTGCAAGGGCCAGTCGGATTGCAAGTCCGGCAACCATGCCTGCAAGGGCCAGAACAGCTGCAAGGGCCAGGGGTTCAAGGACCTTTCGGCCAAGGCATGCGCGGCCCAGCACGGCTCGACCACGGCGCCTCAGGGCTAATCCGCCTACGACTTGACCCGGCCGGGATGTCGCCGGCCGGGTCCCCTTGAAACCTCGCCCGGGATCCAGCCCAATGCATAGTCCAAAGCCGTTCCACGGCTTCGGCCTTGGTCTTCGGCCGCCGCACTACCAGGACTTCCTCGCCCGGAACGTTCCGGTGGACTTCGTGGAGGTGATCTCCGAGAACTTCATGGTCGCGGGCGGGCGCCCCTTGAGGATCATGGACGCCGTTCGTGAGCGCTTCCCCGTGGCCATGCATGGCGTCTCGATGTCCGTGGGCTCGGCAGATGGACTGCGGGAGGACTATCTGGTCCGCCTGAAGACCCTCGCTGATCGCGTGCGTCCCCTCTGGGTTTCGGATCACCTGTGCTGGACAGGCGTCGAAGGCTTCAATTCCCACGACCTGCTGCCCCTGCCTTACACCGAAGAGGCGCTGGAGATCGTCTGCGCCAATGTGCTGCATGCTCAGGATGTCCTGGAGCGGCCCCTGCTGTTGGAGAACCCGTCAAGCTATCTGGTGTTCGCCGACGACGTGATGAGCGAATGGGAGTTCATCGCCGAGATGTGCCGGCGCACCGGCTGCTTCCTGCTACTGGACGTGAACAACATCTATGTCAGCGGCACGAACCACGGCTTTGACCCCATGACCTATCTGGCCGGCATTCCGGCCGATCGGGTGCGTCAGATCCATCTGGCCGGCCATAGCGCCGGACGAGACCTGCTCATCGACACCCATGACCATCCCGTGCCGGCTCCGGTGTGGAACCTTTATGAGGCCGCCCTCGGACGGGTGGGACCTGTCGCCACGATGATCGAGCGTGACGACAATATTCCACTCCTGGACGAGCTGTTGGCGGAACTGGACATCGCCCGCTCGCGCGCGACGGCCTGGCGCGGCGCGGCATGAGTCTGTTCGAGCTCCAGCGCCAGCTGCGCGATCATCTGCTGTCTGAAGAAAAGGCGATAGCAGACAGGATTCGCGGGGAGCCCCAGAAAGGCCTGGCGGTCTATCACCACGCCTATCGGGCTCAGCTCGTCGACTGCCTGCGCGACACCTATGAGAAGGTCGCCGCCTGGCTGGGTGACGACGGGTTCGAAACCTCGGCGCGGCGCTACATCGAGACCCATCCGCCGCGGAGCTGGACCCTGGGCGATTATGGCGCGAATTTCGTCGACGCCTTGGCCGTGCTCTATCCGGACGATCCGGAAGTGGCGGAACTGGCGTGGCTGGACTGGGCGTTGCGGCGGGCGTTCGACGGCGCAGACGCTGAGCCGGTCGACGCCGCCCAGCTAGACGATGTCGACTGGGACCGCGCCGTCTTCACCTTCGTGCCGACGTTGCGCCTCAATGCCGTTGTCACCAACTGCGCCGCTCTTTGGTCGGCGATGGCCGAAAACCAGATGCCGCCGCTGGCCGAACGGCTGGCGGAGGCGGCCAACATCCGCGTTTGGCGGCGTGATCTCACATCTCACTTCAAGACCATCTCGCCGCGCGAAGCGCGCGCCCTTCGATTGGGCGTGGAAGGGATGTCATTCGGCGAAATCTGCCAGATCGCAATAGACGAGACTGACGAGGCTCAGGCCGTGGCCGCCGCCAGCGAACTGCTGGGCGCATGGCTGTCAGACGGACTGGTGTGTCGGATTCGATGAGGTCGCGCCGCCGTCGGCGCAACACGCATCGAACAAGCTCGGGCTCAAGGGCGCCGCTGACAAGGCAGAGCCCCCTGCGTCGGTGATGAGCGAAGGTCGGATCGCCCTTCGGGCGAGGACCGAACTCGAGACGGAACTCATATGATCCCCGGCCGCCTTGCTGCGCGCCGGACGAGCAGGCGGGCAGGCCAAGCATTTGGCAGTTCTCGCTTCTAGGACTTTTGATTACCAGCATACATCAGATGGGAGATGTAACCGGCCAAGCCTGAGCGACGAAATATGCATCGGGACGTGAGCGCCCCAGAGTCAGTCTTGAAAGGATTGATCCTGCAGGGACTGGCCGGAGACGCGGCTGCGTACGCCCAATTGTTGGGTGAGCTCGGTCCCTACCTCCGCGCCTACTTCGCCAGGAAGCTTGGGATATCGTCATTAGAGCCGGAGGACTTGTGCAGAATGCTTTGCTTGCAATTCACCTGAAGCGGACCAGCTACGACGCGCCGCAGCCCTTCAGTCTCCGGGCCCATGCGATCGGACGCGACAAGCTGGGTGGTCATTTTCGCCGGCGCCGCTCACGGTGGTACGCTCCGCTGGAAGATGCCGGCGTGCTGCCTGCTGGCGCGCAGGACGGGCAATGAAGACCGATGACCTGGCCCGAGTGCTGGCCGAAGACCTTCGGCCCGTGCGGGCTCGGCCATTCGCGGGGCCCATCCTCCCCGCCGGCTTGGGGGGAGCCGTGGTCTCGGCCATCATCCTCATCGTGTGGCTCGGTCTTCGGCCTCTCGGCGCGGCGACGCATAGCGGGCCCTTTTGGATGAAGGCGGCGTATACGCTCGCCCTCTCTTCGACCGGGTTTGCGATGGCGACCAGGCTCGCCCGTCCAGGAGGCCGGATTGGCGGCGCAGGTGCGCCTGCCCTTCTTGCCATCGCCTGGCTGGCCGTGCTGGCCGGCCTCGAGACGTCACGGACCGCGCCAACTCAGCTTGCCAGCCTCTGGCTGGGTCAGACGTGGACCGAGTGCTCCTTCCGGATCGTTGCGTTGGCCGCACCGGTCTACCTGGCCACGCTGTGGGTCATGCGCCGGATGGCGCCAACGCGTCTGGGTCTCGCCGGCGCCGCCGCCGGCTTGCTGGCCGGCTCGGTCGGGGCGACGGTCTATGGCTTGTATTGCGAGGAGACGACCGCGGCTTTCGTGGTCGTCTGGTATACGCTTGGCGTGGGCTGCGCGACCGCGCTCGGCGCCCTCGTCGGCATCCGGCTATTGAGGTGGTGACGGGCAATCCCCGCATCGCCAGACGCCCCCCTGCCGCGCCAATGACGCGCTTTCTGTGGAAGCGGCGCCTTGGACGGCCCGGAGGGGGCAGATTCCTGACGGAATCTAGCGTCCCGACCGGAGGCGCACCAGCTGCGGCGGCGCATTGAAGGCCCACGCGCCCTTCGCCCAGCGCCGGGTCGCCACCAGAGCCGCCCCCAGGGACCGGAAGTCGAAGGGCTTGCCAAGAAGGGCGTGGGCGCCGATCCCCTGCAGGTGGTCCTCGTCCTCGGCCGTGCACATGAGGATGATCGTCTCGCTGGACAGGGCCGCGATCTGACGCGCCACGTCGCGCCCGTCCCCTTCGGCCAGGCGGACGTCGAGGATGGCGAACTCGGGTCGGCGCTCATGGAACAGGGCCAATCCGGCCCTCGCGGTGGCGGCCACTCCGCAGATGGCGAAGCCGTCCTCCTCCAGGGAATCCTTGATCTCGAACGCCACCATGGCGTCGTCCTCGACGATGAGCACCGTACCCAGCCGGACGCCCGTTCGCGCTCCCGACTTAGGCGGCCATCTCATCGCGGCTGGGTCGTCAGTTGGACGGGAGGCGCGGTTATCTGGCGGCGCACACTGGCCAGGGGCGCAGTCTCGTCGAAGGCGACGACACCGTCTCGTTCCGCCAACCCAAGCTTGCTGAAGAGCTTGTCGAGATCCACCTGCACCGGGGCAGGGCCCATTTGCGCGTAAAGCGATGTGAGCACATGCACGCCCGTCGCCTCATCGCCGACCGTCATGACGCGATTCACGGACCACTCGGCGGTGTTGCCGCCGCTCTGACGGTTGATGGCCCTGAGCGCGTCCTGGACGCTCTTCCTGCCGTGCGTCTGCTCTCGGATCTGAACATCGGCGAGTAGCCAGAACATCGCACCACCCCAGTAGATGCGCCCGTGGGTCGCGGTCCTGTCGAGGCCCCGATCGCCCGGCTGCGGCTCACCCTTGGCCATGTCTTCGAGGCACCACCGCCAGACGTCGGCAGGTTGCAATTGGCCAGCCTGAGCCCGGGCGATCGGTTCGACGTAGGTCGCGTTTCCCTCCTGCACCCAGAGGCTGTTGCGCGGCACGCGCGGGAGAGCCAGGTGGGTCATCTCGTGGACGAGGATCCAGTCACGTTCAAAGGCGGCTTCATCCGCCTCGCGGCCCACGTGAATGCGAATGGCCGAAGCGCCGAAGCCATAGGTCGTGCCCGCCCCGACCGAGGCGCCGTCGTCAGCGATCACCAACAGTCCGACATGGGAGACCGGGAAGCGTCCGAAATACGTTGAGACGGCCACGGCGCTTTTGCGAATCCAGGCCAGCACCCGCGCACGATCAAGGCCGGGCGCGCCATCCGCAAACACCACGTCTATCGTCCCACCGGCGACTTGCAGGCGGGTGTGAGGCTGTTTGGCCAGGGCCGCGTACAGCCCTGGCGCCTCACCGTAATCGCCAGACGATTGCGCGAGCGAGGCGACCCCGCCGACGAGCATCGTCGCCGCGAGCGCCGCGGCAGCCACCCTTCCGGACACGGAGACGACTGCGCGCCGGCGGCGAGCATCTGCGCGGATCTGGCTCACGCCTCGAGCCTTAGCCTTGAGCCGGGTGGGGCCGTCGGGAAGCCGCACTAGCGAAGCGCAGTCGCGGCCAGCGCCCTGATCGCGACCGGCTCGGTAATACCGGTCGCCCTTCCCGATTCCCTGGAGCCGGCGAAGGCGATCAGGGTGCTTTGCTGGCGGATGCCCAGATCGCGTTTCTCCTGGACCTGGTGATCATAGTCGAGCCTCAGTATGACAAGCCGCCCAAACGCGGGATCCCGGGAGATGGCGCCGATCGTCGGCGCCTGCGCGCGGCAGGTCGGGCACCAGCTGGCGTAGGCGTCAACCAGGACCGGCCTGCCCTTTGCCTGCGCCGCTCGCAACGCCTGGGTCGTAAAGGGCTGGATGGGCGAGGCAACGGCCGGCGCCGCGATGGCCATGAGGGCCGCAGCCAGGGCGATGCGGATGGCGGGGCTGGGCATGGGCGCAAATCCTCCGA
Organism: Caulobacteraceae bacterium; assembly: GCA_036276055.1. Lineage (GTDB taxonomy): Bacteria > Pseudomonadota > Alphaproteobacteria > Caulobacterales > Caulobacteraceae > Acaudatibacter. The sequence goes on along the minus strand of DATBEN010000078.1, from coordinate 10,475 downwards.
AGGTCGACCCCCGGTTTTCGACCCATCAGCGTGCGCGGTTACATACAGTCGCCTTTTCTTATTTTGATGTGCTGACTCACCACTGCGCAAGCAACGGCGGAAGAACGCACCCGGCGAAAGCGCTAAGCTAAGCGCGCAGCCAGCGGCGTGCCAGATCGTGACATAAAGCCGACCGACGAGGCTCTCTGCGCGGTCATGCTTCGGCATGGTCTTCCTTCTGAACCACGCTTGCCAGGCGCGACAGCCCGCGATGGATGTTGACCTTGACCAGTGATACCGATTGCCCAGTGTGGGCGGCCGCCTCCTCGACGCTGTAGCCCTGGATCTTCACGAGCCGAATCACCTGCGATTGCGCCGGCTTGAGCCGGCGGAGCAACGCATCGAGCACGGTTGCGCTGATCACCGCCTGCCCGTGGTCTTCGACCCCGACCTCCTCGGTGAGCGCCTCGGTCGGCATTCGTTTAAGTGCGCGCAGGCGGTCGATCCACTTGTAGCGCGCGATCGCGCCGAGCCACGCCTCGAACGGGCGCGAAGGATCATAGGTATGCCGCCTCTGATGGATGGCGATCAGCGTGTCCTGGGCCGCGTCGTCGACCATCGAGGCTGGCAGCCTCCGCGCGTAATAGCGACATAGCCATGAGCTGACTTCTTGGAGCAGCCTTCGGTAGGCGCCACCGTTTCCGGCCTGCGCCGCCGTCATGAGCCCGCCCCACTCGCTCTCGGTCATGCCGTTCCCCCGAAGGGACGTGCTTGCGCCTTGACGACAAGGCCGCAACTTCAGGCGGTTCGACGCGGCCGCGGTTGTTGCTTCGGATCTCGCCACCGCCTCTATTCGTCACGCAGGGATCGCCTGTTACAGGCCCAGGCGGCGAAGGCTGGCCTGACCGAAGGCCTTCAGGCACGACGCCGCCTTCTGCCGATATTCGGCGATCCCATTTTATTGGTCGCTCGGGGCCTTCGCCGTGGTGTCCCCGGATTCAGCCCGCTGGCTTCGGCTCCGCCGCGGGTTCGGATGGGGATGCGGGCTGTTCTGGGTAAGGCTCTCTCAGTAAAGGGATGATGAGGGCGTTGAGGGAGTCTAAGTCGAACGCGGCCGCCTTTGCGTAGACTATCTTCCCGGATCGATCGATGACGTAATTCGTCGGAACCGCTCCCACGTCGCGGTACGGTCCCTTCAGGTGTTTGACGAAAGGTATCGTGAGCTTCTGGGCGAGCGGTCGCAACTTGCTCTCGGGCACAGAATCCTCTGTGGCGACCGCCAGAACCTGGAAACCATACTTGCTGTAGGTCCTGAAGTAGGCCTCCAGGAGGGGAAGTTCCTCCCTGCACGGCGCGCACCAGGTGGCCCAGAAGTTGAGAATAATGACGTCGCCCTTGAGGTCGGCCAACTTCACCGTGCGCCCACCGAAGGTCGTGACCGTGAAGTCTGGCGCGGGCTGGCCCACTTTAGGCGCCGCCAGCGCCGCGCCCGCCAGCGCCCAGACCGCGGCGCCCGCGATCGCAAGTCTGAAGTTCCTCATTGGGCCCCCACCCATCTCGATCCACCATGCTCTGCGGGCCGCGCCGCGGCCTGTCAAATCGCTCGTTCTTGGTCGCTAGCTTAGCCAGGATCCGGCGCACTCGGTAATTCGTTAGGCGTCTCCGAAATCTCAGCCGCGCTGACCTTACCACTGCAATCAGTCACGGAAGGTCTGCAGTGGCCTCGGTCAGGTTCGAGTCCAAAGGCGCGCCTAGCCCAACGGTGAGGTATTCGCGGCTGGGTCCCGGATCTGGTCCCCGGGTCAAGCCCGGGGGGAGCGGAGGCCTGGGCCACTCCATGGCAAGGGGGTATAGCGATCGGATCGAAGGGATCTGCACATGGACGACGAGAGGCCACGGCTGAGAACGACCAGCGTCGTTTCGCTTCTCATGATCGTGGCCATCGCCGCCTACCGGTGGGCGCCGCACCCCTGGAACGTCGCGCCCGTGGGCGCCCTGTTCGCGCTGAGCGGGCTCTATGTGACGCGGGGCTGGATGGCGTGGGCCGCGGCGCTCGCGGCGGTCGTAGCTTCGGACATTCCACTCTATCTGCGCTTCGACGGCACGCCGTTGCACGCGGATCGCCTCGTCGACTACATGGGCTTCACGCTGGTGCTGCTGATCGGCCGCGCCTGCGCCGGACGCACCCTGGCGGGGCGGGCTGGAGCCGTGCTGGCGGCCCCGGTGGTGTTCTACCTGGTCAGCAACTTCGGCGTCTGGCTGGCGGGCGAGGTGGGTTATCCGCATACCCTGGGCGGCCTCGCCGATTGCTACCTGGCCGGCGTCCCCTTCTTCCGCGGCACGCTGGCGGGCGACTGGTTGTTCGGGCTGGGCGGTATGGCCGTGATCGAGGGCTTGCCGCGTCTTGGACGGCCGGCGGGCCCGGGCGCCCAAGGCCGAGCCGCCTGAGCCGATGTCCGCGCCCAAGGCCGTCATGTTCTGGAGCGGCGGCAAGGACTCGTCCCTGGCGCTGGACCGGATCCGGCGTGGCGGCGAGTTTGACGTCACGGCCCTGATCACCACCGTCAACCCGGAGTTTGGACGGGTTTCGATGCATGGCGTGCGCGAGGCCCTGGTCGTGCGCCAGGCCGAGGCGGCGGACCTGCCGTTGGTGCGCATGGAGGTGCCGGCCGCGAGCACGAACGCCGCCTATGTGGCCTCGCTCCAGTCCGTCCTCGAGGCGCAGCGCCGAGCCGGCGTCGAAGCCGTCATCTTCGGCGACATCTTCCTGGAGGACCTGCGCGCCTGGCGCGAAGGGTTCCTCGCGCAAGCCGGCCTCAAGGGCGTATTCCCGCTGTGGGGCGGCGATACGCGAGCGCTGGCCGGCGAGTTCGTAGAGCGGGGCTTCGAGGGCGTGGTTTGCTGCGTGGACGACGCGCGGCTGGACGAGCAGAGCCTGGGCCGGGCGCTGGACGTCGCCTTCTTCGCGGAGCTTCCGGCCGGCGTTGATCCCTGCGGCGAGAACGGTGAGTACCATTCCTTCGTGGCCTCCGGCCCGATCTTTCGCTGTTCCGTGAGATGGCGCGCCGGCGAGCGCGTCTACCGTCCGCTGGCCGCGGGCGCGCCGGCTGCGCCGGCTGCGTCGGCCGGATCGACGACCCGGGGCTTCTGGTTCCTCGATCTCCTGCCGGAGGCATAGGCCGTGCGAATCGTCTCCCTGCTGCCGGCCGCGACGGAGATGCTCTACGCCCTGGGGTTGGGCGACCAGCTCGTGGGCGTCTCGCACGAATGCATCTTCCCGCCCCCGGCGCGGCGCAAGCCGGTGGTCATGCGCGGCGTCCTGCCGATCACCCAGATGACCGAGGCCGAAATCGACGCCGAGGTCACCCGCCGTCTTCACGCCGGTGAGCCGATCTACGAAGTGGATAGTGAGCGCCTGGCGCAGCTCGCGCCGGACCTCATCATCACCCAGGAACTCTGCGAGGTCTGCGCCGCCTCGCCCAAGGACCTGGCCGCGGCGCTGGCGCGCCTTCCGCACCGCCCGCAGGTGCTGCATCTCACCCCCCGGTCGCTCACGGACGTGCTGGGCGAGATTGCCGAGTTGGGCGCGTTGGCCGGCCGGACTGACCAGGCGCGCGAGGTGGTCGAGGCCCTCGAGGCTCGCATCGCAGCCGTTCGGCGACGGGCGGCGGAGGCTATCACGCGACCACGGGTATTCTGCATGGAGTGGCTCGATCCACCCTACTGCAGCGGCCATTGGGTTCCGGAGATGGTCGAGCTGGCCGGAGGCGTCGACGCGTTGTCGCGCAAAGGGACCGACTCCGTGCGCGTTCCTTGGGACGCGGTGTTGGACTGGGCGCCGGAGGTGCTGGTCGTCATGCCCTGCGGCTACGACCTCGAAACGATCCAGCGACATGCCGAGGCCCTGCCGGGCCTGCCAGGCTGGATGGACCTGCCGGCCGTACGCGCCGGCCGCGTCTTCGCCGCCGACGCCAGCGCCTATTTCGCCTGTCCCGGACCGCGGCTGGTCGATGGCGTGGAGCTGCTGGCCCACTTCATCCATCCGCAGCGGTTCGACTGGCGCGGGCCCGCCGACGCGTTCGCCTGGCTGCGGACCAAGGCGTGCGCCCGGTGTGAACGCCCGTTTCTCTGCCGTCCTGCGCCCGGATGTTGGTGCGGGGATGTCGACCTGCCGGCGGGCGCGGCCAACTCGCTAAGTGGCCGCTACGAGGATTGCCTGTGCCCTGGCTGCCTGCGCGAGGCGTCCGAGACGCTTGGCGAGCGTCAACTCACCACATGCAGGGGCGAGCCTTAGCCTGCGCCGGGTCTGATGAGGTTGAGCCTGAACCCGCCGCGCAATCGCGCCTGGCCGACTAACCGCCAATGTTCGTCTGCATACAACAATCCCACGGCGGTGTGGCTTGCGGTCATTCCGGGCGCCACTGTATCAGGATGGCAAGCTTCGGCCGGCGGCAGCCTATATTCTCGAGATGGAGTTCGCGTGCCTTCGCCAGAACTTCCAGTCCTGACCTTCCGAGACGCCGAAGCCTTCGAGACCTGGTTGGCAGAGCAACCGCAAGCCGCCGCCGGCGCCTGGCTGATGTTCGGCAAGCCGGGGGCGCTGGAGGCGACGCTGGGCAAATCCGACGCGATCGACAGCGCACTTGCCTGTGGCTGGATCGACGGCCAGCTCGGGCGCGTCGACGCGCACTACTACAAGGTGAGGTTCACGCCGCGTAAGGCCCGCAGCGCATGGTCCCAGATGAACCGGGAGCGCGTGGAGCGCCTGATCGCGGATGGTCGAATGAAGGCGCAAGGCCTGGCCGAGGTGACGCGCGCGAAGGGCGACGGACGTTGGGACGCGGCGTATGCGCCCCAAGGCCGTGCGACACCCGACCCGGACCTTCTGGCCGCGCTCGATGCGCAGCCTGGCGCGCGCCGGTTGTTCGACGGTCTCGACGCCGCCAACCGCTATGCGGTGCTTTATCGGGTCCATCACGCACGGGGTCCGGAACGTCGCGCTGCGAAGATCGCGGAAATCGTGGCGCGCCTTGCCTCAGGTCGGGCCTTCCATCCCCGCCGCAAGGGCCGCGACTAGAGCGGACTCCGGCCACGGTGCCGGGGTGCTCGTGTCCCCTACTTTGGTCAGCGGGGCGAACGCCCTTGGAATGATCGTCGGGGCTGGCCAGTCGGGTGCAAGCGGCGCTCAACTCGTAAGGTTCGGACCGTCGGCAAGGAGGTCTCTATCTTGGCTGAGGCTGTCATGGGACCTGTCCCGGGCTACGACGTGCCCGCGGTAGAGGCCTGGGTCGCCGCCAGCACGCCGCTGGCGCCCCCGTTCAGGTGGACGCGGCTTACGGGGGGCCACTCCAACCTCACCTGGCGCATCGATGACGCTTTGGGACGCCGATCGGTGATCCGGCGTCCGCCTCTGGGCGAGCTCCTGCCCAAGGCGCACGACATGGGAAGGGAATGGGCGGTCATCCGCGCGATTGCGCCATCGCCCGTGCCCGTGCCGGAGGCGATCGGCTTCTGCGGGGACGTCTCCGTGACGGGGGCCCAGTTCTACGTCATGGGGTGGGTGGAGGGCCGGCCTCTGCATAGCGCCGCCGACACGGAAGCTTTTATGCCCGAAGGGGATCGGCGCAGCCTCGGCTTCTCGTTCGTGGACGTCCTGGCCGATCTTCACGCGATCGATCCCGACGCCGTGGGATTGGGCCAGCTGGGCAAGCGTGACAGCTATGTGGGGCGCCAGCTCTCCACCTGGCACAAGTCATGGACGGCCTCGGCCGGCCCGGCCGAGCTGGACGACCCGCGCGCCCATCGGCTGCAACAGCGCCTTGCGCAACACCTGCCCGTCCAGGAGCCCGCGCGGATCGTCCATGGCGACTATGGTCTGCACAACTGCCTGGCGCGTCGGGGCGCGGTGGCGGCGGTCCTGGATTGGGAGATTTCGACCTTGGGCGATCCGCTGGCGGATCTGGCCTATGCGCTGAACCGGTTTCCCGATCCGGCGGACGGCGCCGTCCCCGATCCCGCCTCTGCGACGGCGCCGCCAGGCTTCCCGACCCGGGCGGAGCTCGCCGATCGCTATGCCGAACGCTCGGGTCGCGACCTTGCCAACCTCGCCTACTACCGCGCCTTCAACCACTGGAAGTCGGCCTGCATCCTGCAGGGCGTCTACGCGCGCTATCGCGAGGGCAAGAAGAGCCACGAGGGGGTCGATCTCGCCCAGATGGCGGCCCAGATCTCGACGCAGCTTTCCGCCGCGGAGGCCGCCGCAGCCCACGCCGGCGTGTGAGGCGCTCGAACGCCGCGAAAACTCCAATCTCCGCCGGAGGGCTTCAGCGACGCAAGTCCCTCCAGGGTGGTCTGCGGGCGCGGATACTCCTCCCGGTCGAGGGCCAGCGTCCCGTCCTCGTGATGGACCGGGATCACGCTCTTTTCGAACCGCCTCCTTGGACCGTCACTCGCCCGCGCCTCGCTGGAAGGTCATCGGCCGCATCTTCAGGTCGGCGAGGAGGACCTCGTCGTCGTTGGGATCGGGCGTGTTGGTGGTCAGCAGGCGACCGCCCACGAAGATCGAGTTGGCGCCGGCGAGGAAGCAGAGCGCCTGTGTGGATTTCGACATCCGGTCGCGACCGGCCGCGATGCGCACGACGGACCTGGGGCAGACCAGCCGGGCCACGGCGATCATGCGGATGAACTCCAGCTCGTCGACCGGCGTCGAGCCGCCGAGCGGCGTGCCGGCGATCGGCATCAGGTCGTTGATCGGAAGGCTCTCGGGATGGGCGGGCAATGTCGCGAGCTGCAGCAGCAGCCCCGCCCGGTCGCGCCGCGTCTCGCCCATGCCGACGATGCCGCCGCAGCAGACGGAGATGCCCGCATCCCGCACCGCCGTCAGCGTCCCGAGCCGGTCCTGGTAGGTCCGGGTCGTGACCACCTGGTCGTAATAGTCGGGGCCGGTGTCGAGGTTGTGGTTGTAGAAATCGAGGCCGGCCTCCCGCAGCGCCTTCGCCTGGGGCGCGCTCAGCATGCCCAGGGTGGCGCAGGTCTCCAGCCCCAGCGCCTTCACCCCTGCGATCATGGCCGCGACCTTGGGAACGTCGCGATCCTTCAGGTCCCGCCAGGCCGCGCCCATGCAGAATCTCTGGGCCCCGCCATCCTTGGCCTCGCGCGCCTTGGCGATCACGGCCTGCGCGTCCATCAGCCGGCTCGCAGCCACGCCAGTCTTGAAGTGCTGGCTCTGGGCGCAGTAGCCGCAATCCTCGGGGCAGCCGCCCGTCTTCACCGACAGCAGCTGGGAGATCTGCAGCTCCGTCGCATCGAACCACCGCCGATGGACCTCCGCGGCGCGGAAGACCAGTTCGACCAGGGGAAGCTCGAACAGGCCCTCGACCTCCTCCAGCGTCCAGTCGTGGCGGGGTTCGGCGGGGTCGGCGCGCAGGCCGGGCGCGGGGGCGTTCATCGAGAGGCTCCGTTCAGGAAATCGACAGATCGAGGGCGCGCAGCGCCTGGACGGCCCAGGCGTGACCGTCTGCGCGCGGGACGGCGATCACCGGGACTTCGCCGGCGTGCTCAGCCGCCAGCGCCAGGCTGCCGGCGAAGTTCGGGGCGTCGGGGGCGGCGTCCTCGCTGATCAGCACCGCGGACGGCGCGCGGCCGCGCGAGCGCAGCACTTCCAGGGCGGTCAGGGTATGGCTGAGCGCGCCAAGATAGGCGCCGCCCACCAGAACGCACGGCGCGCCCAGGGCTTCGAGCAGGTCCAGGCTTGTCGCGCGCTCGGCGATTGGCGACATCAGCCCGCCCACCCCCTCGGCCACGATCAAGCGGGCCTCGGACTCCTCGATGCGCCGGCGGCAGAAGTCGATCACCGGGGCCAGGGGCAGGTCGCGTCCCTCCTCGCTGGCGGCCATGGGCGGGGCGAGCGGCGCGGCGAACCGCCAGGGCGAGAGGCGGCCCAACTGCGGCGCGGTCAGCTCGCGGCCCATGGCTGTCAACAGCCGGCCCGGATCGCTGTCGCGCCAGTCGCGCTCGTCGAACCCGCTGACCACCGGCTTGAGCGCATCCACCGACCAGCCCGCGTCACGCGCGGCGCGCAGCAGGCCGCAGGCTGCATGGGTCTTGCCGATCTCGGTGTGGGCCCCCGCGACAAAGATCACCCTGGGTCTCATGCGTCCATCCAGGGCCTGACGGCGTCGGCCAGGAGATCCGCCTGCTCGTCCGTATGAAGGGCGCTGAAGGCGCACCGCAGCCGGGACGTCCCGACCGGGACCGTAGGCGGCCGGATCGCGACCGCCAGCAGTCCCTGGCGCTGCAGATCGGCGGCCGCGGCGAGGGCCCGCTGCGGTTCGCCCAGAATCACCGGGACGATGGCGCTGGCGGCCGCGGGCAGGCCGAGGGCCGCGGTGAAGCGGCGCGCCCGGGCGAGAGGCGCCGCCACGCGCCAGGGCTCCTCGGCCATCACGTCCAGGGCGGCCAGGGCCGCCGCCACGTTCGCCGGCGGCAGGCCGGTTGTGAAGACCACGGTCCGCGCCCGGCTCTTGATCAGATCGATCGCGGGGCCGCTGGCGCAGACATAGGCGCCATAGCCGCCCAGCGCCTTGGAGAGAGTGCCCATCGCAAGGTCGATCCGGGCCTTGGGAAACAGCCCGGCCGCGCCCGCGCCGCCGCCCACGACGCCCAGGCCATGGGCGTCGTCGGTCAGCAGCCAGGCCCCGTGCGAGCCGCAGAGCGCGCTGATCTCGTCCAGCGGCGCGACGTCTCCATCCATCGAGAAGACGCTCTCGGTGGCCACGAGCACGCGCCCCCCCTCGGCGCCCGACAGGCGCAGCTGCGCGGCAAGGTCCGCGGGATCGTTGTGGCGGAAGGTCCGCACCCGCGCGCCCGAGAGCTTCGCGCCCGCCCAGATGCAGGCGTGCGAGAGCTCGTCGGCGACGACGGCGTCGCCAGGGCCGACGAAGGTGGGGATGACGCCGGCGTTGGCGAGATAGCCGGAGCCGAACACGCAGGCCGCCTCCTGTCCCTTGAGCGCGGCCAGCCGTGACTCGAGACGGGCGAACAGGGGATGCTCGCCGGTGACCAGCCGCGAGGCGCCGGCTCCGGCGCCATAGAGGTCGATGGCGGCCTTCGCCGCCGCCTTGACCTTCGGGTGGTGGCTCAGCCCGAGGTAGTCGTTGCAGGAGAAGGACAGGAGCCGGCGCCCGTCCCGCTCCACCCACAGGCCGTCGAGCCGGTGCGTCGGCGTGGGCGCGCGCCGGAGGCTCTTCGCCTCGAGTCCCTCGAGTTTTTCAAGATCGAAGCAGGTCAGGCTGTCGTGCACGGCGCGCCTATGCCTTACGGCGGTCGCTCGTGGAAGTCGGTTTGCAGGAGGATAGAGCCATGGACGGCGCTCCGGAATGGCTCGCCAAGGGCGCGCCGCACGTCTGGCGCCCCTATTGCCAGATGAAGACCGCGGCCCCGCCGCTCCCGGTCGCGCGGACGCAAGGCGCGCGGCTGATCCTGGAGGACGGTCGCCAGCTCATCGACGGGATCTCGTCCTGGTGGACCGCCTGCCATGGCTACGCCCATCCGCACATCGGGGCGGCGGTGCGCGCCCAGCTGGAGCGGGCGCCTCACCTGATGTTCGGCGGTCTGGCCCACGAACCGGCCTATCGCCTGGCGAAACGGCTGGCCGCACTGCTGCCCGGCGATCTCGACCATGTCTTCTTCGCCGAGTCCGGCTCGGTGGCGGTCGAGATCGCGATGAAGATGGCGATCCAGTTCTGGGTCAACCGCGGCGCGCGCGGGCGCACGCGCTTCCTCGCCTTCCGCGGGGGCTATCACGGCGACACCCTGGCCACGATGACGGTGTGCGATCCCGAGGAGGGCATGCACCGGCTCTTCGCAGGGGTCATGCCCCAGCAGGTCATCGCCGACCTGCCCACCGATCCGGCGAGCGAGGATCGGCTGGACGAGGCGCTGCGCGAGGCCGGCGGCGCGATCGCCGCTATCCTCGTGGAGCCTCGCATCCAGGGCGCCGGCGGCATGCTGTTCCACGACGACGAGGTGCTCAAACGCCTGCGGCGCCTCGCGGACCGGCACGACGCGCTACTGATTTTCGACGAGATCTTCGTCGGCTTCGGCCGCACGGGCGACCTCTTCGCCTGCGAGGGCGCTGGCGTGACGCCCGACATCGTCACCCTCTCCAAGGCGCTCACCGGCGGGACCCTGCCGCTCTCTGCGGCGATCGCCACGCGCCGGGTGTTCGACGCCTTCTGGTCCGACGATCCGGGCGCCGCCCTGATGCACGGGCCCACCTACATGGCCAATCCCCTCGCCTGCGCCGCGGCGAACGCCTCGCTCGACCTGTTCGACGCCGGAAGCTGGCGAGCAGATGTGGCGCGGATCGCCCGCGGCCTCGCCGAGGGGCTGGCGCCCTGCCGGGGCGCGCCGGGCGTCACGGACGTGCGCGTCATGGGCGCCGTTGGCGTGGTGGAATTCGACACGCCGGTCGACGCCCAGGCCCTATGCGGGCG
>DATBEN010000077.1:0-4811 GCA_036276055.1 Caulobacteraceae bacterium | reverse complement strand
CTCGATCGCTACGGGACGCCCGCCATCCCGCACCTGATGGCCTTCTCCACTTCCAGCGGGCCTCCGACGATCACGGCGCAGGACGTCCTGCGCGCCGATCCAGGCCTGGACGCCCTGCTCGTCCCGATCTCCACACCGGCGGCACCCACACAGCCCTGAGCCCGCGGGGTCCGCCCTCAGCGCGCCACGAGATACTTCTGGTAGGCGGGCTCCCACACGCGGGCGAGGATGCGCTCCTGCAGGTCGTTGTCGTGGCGCTTGGGCGCGAGACCATCCGCCTGCGCTTGCCGGCCGACGGCCGCGGCGACGGCGATCGACACGTTGCGCAGTTCCGTCACCGGAGGCAGCAGACGGCCGTCCTTGTCCTTCGCCGTGGGCGACAGCTCCGCCAGGGCCTTGGCCGCCGCCATGAACATGGCGTCGTTGACGCGCGTCGCCTCGGCCGCCAGCACGCCCAGGCCGACTCCCGGGAAGATATAGGAGTTGTTGGTCTGGTCGATCGGCACGGTCCGGCCGTTCACGCTCACCGGCGGGAATGGGCTGCCCACGCCGATCAGCGCCCGGCCGCCGGTCCAGGCCATCAACTGTTCAGGCGTCGCCTCCGCCCGCGAGGTGGGGTTGGAGAGCGGGAAGATCACCGGACGCTCGACGTGCCTGGCCATCTCCCGGATGGCGGTCTCGCTGAACGCCCCGGCCTGTCCGGAGACGCCGATCAGCACCGTCGGCCGCGCGTTGGCGACCACGTCCTCGAGCCCGATCGACCCTCCCGGAGTCTGCAGCTTCCAGTCGGCGACGCTCTCGCGGTCGCGGACGAAGGGTTCCTGGGCCTTGGTGACGCCCGGCATGCCTTCGACGAGCAGGCCATCGCGGTCCACTGCATAGAACCTGCGGCGAGCCTCGGTCTCGGGCAGGCCCGCATCGACCATCGCCCTGAGAAGCAGGGCGGCGATCCCGGCCCCCGCGGACCCCGCGCCCAGCAGCGCCACGCGTTGCTCTGTCAGCGGGATCCCGGTGACGTTGACGGCGGCCAGCAGAGTGCCCGCGGCGATGGCCGCTGTCCCCTGGATGTCGTCGTTGAAGGTGCACAGCCGGTCGCGATAGCGCTCCAGCATCCTGGCCGCGTTGGAGCCCGCGAAGTCCTCCCACTGCAGCAGGACGTCGGGCCAGCGCTCGGAGATGGCCGAGACGACCTCCTCGATGAACTCGTCGTACTCCTGGCCCCGCACGCGGCTGTGTCTCCAGCCGATATACATCGGGTCGTTCAGGCGCTCCTGGTTGTCCGTCCCGACATCGAGCAGGATCGGCAGGGTCTCGGCCGGATGGATGCCGCCGCACGCCGTATAGAGCGAGAGCTTGCCGATCGGGATGCCCATGCCCCCGGCGCCCTGGTCGCCGAGCCCCAGGATGCGCTCGCCGTCGCTGAAAACGATGACCCGGACCGGGTCGAAGCGCGGATCGGCGATGATTTGCCGGATGCGCGAGCGGTTGGGGTAGCTGAGGAACAGGCCGCGCGGCTTGCGCCAGATCTCGCTGAGCCGCTGGCAGCCTTCGCCGACGGTCGGCGTGTAGACCAGCGGCATGAGCTCCTCGATGTTCTGCACGAGCAGCGCGTAGAACAGAGTCTCGTTGAGATCCTGCAGGTCCCGCAGGAAGGCGTAGCGCTCGAAGTCCGTGCCCTGGTCGCGCAAGGCCTTGAGGCGACGGGCCACCTGCACCTCGAGCGTGCCGACGTGCGGCGGCAGCAGGCCGTGCAGATGGAACGCGGTGCGTTCCTCCTCGGTGAACGCCGAACCCTTGTTGAACAGGGGCTGGTTGAACAGCTCCATCCCCGTGAGGCTGGTCTCGACAGGGTCGTGCAGGCCGGGGATCGAAAGACGCGTCATTCTTCGCCTCCTTGGGCGCATCGGTACCGCAGACAGCGCCGGTTGCGATACACCGCAGGCGTGACGCGTCCAGCTTCAATCGGCGGCCGTTTGGCTATGCGTCGCGTTGGGCTTGACCTTGGGGGTCGGTGGCGTGTGAAACGCGGATCGCCGCAGCCGGAGTGTTCTCAAGCATGGATCTGTCGAGGTTTCCCCGCCGGCGGTACACGCCCTACGCCACGGCGATCGAGCCGCTGAAAACCCTTTCCAAGGCTCTGGGCGGCCCGGAGATCTGGATCAAGCGGGACGACACTTTGGGTCTCGCCGCGGGCGGCAACAAGACGCGCAAGCTCGAGTTCCTCGTCGCCGAGGCTCTCGCCCAGGGCGCGGACACCCTGATCACCGTGGGCGCCGTGCAGTCCAACCACTGCCGCCTCACCCTGGGCGCCGCCGCCCGCGAGGGCCTGAAGTGCCGCCTGGTCCTCGAGGAGCGCGTCCCCGGGAGCTACAAGCCGCAGGCGAGCGGCAACAACTTCCTGTTCGGCCTGATGGGCGCCGAACGGATCGAGGTCGTCCCTGCGGGAACCGATCTCAATGCGGCGATGGAGGCCATCGGCGCCGACCTCGCCGCCCAGGGCCGGCGCGGCTACATCATACCTGGCGGCGGCTCCAACACCGTGGGCGCGCTCGGCTATGTGGCCTGCGCCGACGAGATCCTCGCCCAGGCCTTCGACGCGGGGCTCGCCTTCGACCGGGTGGTCGTCGCCAGCGGCAGCGCCGGCACCCATGCGGGCCTGCTGGTGGGCTTTGCGGGACGCCAGTCGGGCATCCCGATCACCGGGATCAATGTCCGCCGGCCGCGCGCCGAGCAGGAGGGCAATGTCCACGCCCTGGTCCAGTCCACGGCGCAGAAGCTGGGCGTGGCGCCGATTCCGCGCGAGGCGGTGGTCGCCTTGGACGAGTGGGTCGGCCCCGGCTACTCCATCCCCTCGCCCCAGATGGTGGAGGCGGTGCAGATGCTCGCGCGTCTCGAAGGCGTGCTGCTCGACCCGGTCTACACCGGCAAGGCGATGGCCGGCCTCATCGGCCTCGCCCGCCGCGGCGAGCTGAAAAAGGGCGAGCGGGTCCTGTTCGTGCACACCGGCGGCTCGCCGGCCCTGTTCGCCTATCAGGACGTGCTCGGGTCATGAGCCGCGTCGTTGGTGTGATCGGCGGCATGGGCCCGGTGGCCACGGTCCAGTACCTGGCGCGCGTGCAGGCCCTCACGCCGGCCAAGCGGGATCAGGACCACCTGCGCCTGATCGTCGACTGCAATCCGCACGTGCCCGATCGCAACGCCGCGGCCGGCGGAAACGGCGCGTCGCCGGCCGAGGTCCTGGCCGGCATGGCCCGCGGGCTCGAGCGCGCGGGCGCCCAGATGCTGGCCATGCCGTGCAACGCCGCCCACGCCTACGCCCCGGACATCCAGGGCGCGGTGTCGATCCCGTTCCTGAACCTGATCGACGCGGTGTGCGACCAAGCGTCCGCCGCGGCGCCGGCGGTCGGCGTCCTCGCCGCCGACGCGTGCCTCGAAGCCGGCCTCTACCAGCAGGGACTGGCGCGCCGGGGCGTCGAGGCGCTGGTCGGCGACAGCTCCGAGCAGGTGGCGTTCATGCAGCTGCTCTACCGCATCAAGGCCGGCGACCTGGGCTCGGACGTGCGCACCCGCATGCGCGAGCTGGCCGAAAACCTGATCGAGCGCGGCGCCCAGGCGATCGTCGCCGGCTGCACGGAGGTGCCGCTGGTGCTCGGCCCGGCGGACGTCCCCGTCCCCTTCGTGGACTCGATCGAGATCCTCGCCGCGCGGACCGTGGAGATGGCGCTCGCATCATAAGAGCGCAGGACGACGCGCGGTTACCGCCCTCCCCTACTTCTCCGATGAACCGGGCGGACCGCTAATCCCTGTCATCCCGATGCGGAACGAAGGTTTAACCACGGAGGCGCGGAGGACACGGAGGAGCACGGAGGTCGTGATCCTGTCGAAGGTGAGAGTGACGGCAAACCTTGAATCGCCGGCCTTCGGCCGGCATTAAAACAAGTCTGAATGCGAGGGCCTCACGGGCTGAACCCCTCCGTGCTCCTCCGCGTCCTCCGCGTCCTCCGTGCCTCCGTGGTTTCGACAGCGCCCGGCAACACGGGTCCGGATCAGTCGAGGGCGATGCGCGCAGGGGCGAGCGGCAGGCCCGCGACATCGACGCGCGTATGGAAGATGGCGCCGCAGTTCTCGCGCGGGCCGCCTTCCGAACCGGTGACGATATAGAGGTCCTCGAGGTCCGCACCCGCGAAGCAGAGGGAGGTCACCATCGGCAGCGGGACCGGAACGTCGAGGCGGTGCGAGCCGTCGGGATTGTAGACCGCGACCCGCCCGCCGCGCGCGTCGGCGACCCAGACGGACCCGTCGCTGGCCACCTTCACGCCGTCCGGCACATGGCCCGCGCCGAGGTCGGCGAACACCGAAGCAGCCGAGAGCGAGCCATCCGAGAGTACGTCATAGACGCGAACGTGGCCGGCGCGGGCGTCGGAGTGATAGAGGCGCTTCCCGTCCGGCGAAAAGCCAAGTCCGTTGGTGAGGAGGATCCCATCGGCGACCGTGCGCACGGCGCCGTCGAGATCGATCGCGTGCAGATAGCCGGGCTTGGGCTCTTCCCCGCCGAAGACCCGGAAGGCCAGCGACCCGACATAGACGCGGCCCGCGCGGTCGGTCGTCAGGTCATTGAAGCCGGTGGAGTCCGGGACATCCTCCCGCGTCAGGAACACCTTCGGTTCGAGGCCCTGCCCGAGAGGCGCGAAGCTGATGTCGCGCCCGCCGACGACAAGGCCGCCGGCCTGGTGCAGGGCCATCCCGCCCACGCCCCGTCGCTTGGGGATCACGAGCGTCACCTGCTCGTCCCGATCGAGCAGATAGACCCC
>DATBEN010000076.1:0-12807 GCA_036276055.1 Caulobacteraceae bacterium | reverse complement strand
CCACCTACCCGAACATCCTCGTCGACGGTGCGAGGGTGAGCGCCCTGCTCGATTTCGAATGGGCGCGCCTGGCGCCGCCCTGGGTCGAGCTGGTCGCCTGGACGCGGCTGCTGGAGGATCTGCGTGACGAGGGCGCCGCCGCCCCGCCCGTCCTGGAGTGGCTGGAGAGCGCCTATCCGGCCCTGTTCGACGTCCCTTGCCTGCGCGAGCGGCTGTGGCTGTGCGAGCTTGCCTACACCCTGCGGCACATCGTCTTCTGGCCGCCCGATGCGCGGGAGGACGTCCTGACGCGCGACCACCCCCTGCACCGTCTCCGCCGCCTGATCGACGCGCCGATCCCGTGGGCGTGACTCTCCGCCGCCTGCAGACTTGACCGTAGATCCCACGCCGGTAACTACCGGTGTGGGGGAAGATCATGAAAGCATTGATACTGGCGGCCGCCTTGTGCGCGCTGGGCACGTCCGCGACGGCGGCCGACACGCCGGCGGCGAAGCCTGTTCTCCCAGACTACGGCAAGCTCCCGGCGGTGGAGAATATGCGCCTGTCGCCATCGGGGGACCGTGTCGCCTTCATCGGCGTCGACGGCGAGACCCGCAAGGTGGTGGTGAACCGGGTCGCCGGCGGGACTCTGGTCGCGCTGAGAGCCGGCGACTCGAAAGTCCGCGACCTGAAATGGCTCTCCGAGCATGACCTCATGATGGAGACCAGTCGCAGCGTCCACCTCGACCCGAGCACCCGCGTCGCCGCCAACGACGAGTATACGGTCTCAGCCATCATCGACACCGACACGGGCAAGAACTTCCCTGTCTTCGCCGGGCAGCCAAAGATCCTTGCGGCGACCTTCGGCTTCTATGGCGCATCGAACCATGGCGATAAGAGCTACGGCTATTTCGGCGGCCTGACGCTGGAGGGCGACGGGGACACCTCGACTGACTTCGGCTGGCGACAGTTCGCCGCGAGCCACAATCACCCCGACCTCTATCGCGTGGACCTCGAAACGGGCGATGCGCTGAAGATCGCTGGCGGCAGTGACCGACATGGGACCGACTGGCTGGTGGATCCGAGCGGCCGGATCGTCGCTCATGCGGAATATGACCGGCAGGGCGTGTGGCGACTGTACCGAGGCGTCTTGGGCCTCGTGGGGGCAGTTGCGACAGTGAACTCCCCCACCGGCGACGTCGATCTCATGGGCTTTGGGCAAACGCCTGGGACAGCGCTGGTCTTTGGCCCGATCGGAGAGGACGGGGAGCTCGCCTACAGGGAATATGCGCTGGAGACCGACGCGGCCGGTCGCGACCCGTTCCGCGGCGCGCTGATCAAGTGGCCAATTTACGCTGCGGACACCCGCCTCCTCCTCGGAGCGGTGACCAACGAGGACGATCCTCGCACAGTGATGGTCGATCCTTCCCTGCAGGCAAAGTTCGACAAGGTCGCGAAGGCGCTGGCGGGGGAATCCGTCGCGCTCGTCTCGGCGAACTCGACGCTCGACCGGATGATCCTACGGGCCGAGGGGCCGGTTGATTCTGGAACCTATTATTTCGTCGACTACCCGAGCCGGAAGATCGAAGCGATCGCCTGGGACTATCCGACCATCCTGCAGGGCGCGGTGGCTGAGAGCCGGATCGTCGCCTACAAGGCCAGCGACGGTCTGGAGATGCAGGGCGTGCTGACCCTGCCGTCGGGACGGCCGGCGAAGAGCCTGCCGCTGGTGGTCATGCCCCACGGGGGACCGGAGGAGCGCGACTACAAGGGCTTCAATTGGTGGGCCCAGGCGTTCGCGTCGCGCGGCTATGCGGTGTTCCAACCCAACTTCCGCGGCTCAGCGGGGTTCAGCCGCGCTTTCCGCGAGGCCGGCTACGGCGAGCTGGGCCGCAAGATGCAGACGGACATCTCCGACGGCGTGGCCGAACTGGCGCGGGAGGGGATCGTCGATCCCAAGCGCGCCTGCATCGTCGGCGCGAGCTACGGCGGCTACGCCGCCCTCGCAGGCGTCACGGTCCAGCACGGCCTCTACCGGTGCGCCGTGTCCGTGGGCGGGATTTCCGATCTCAACATGCTGCTCGCCGATACGGCGGACGCCGCGGGCGAGCACAGCGCCGACCTCCGCTCGCTGCGCAAGTTCCTTGGCGTTTCCGGCGACGGTGCGCGCAGCCTGGACGCCCGTTCGCCGCGCAAGCTGGCGAGCCGCGCGGACGCTCCGATCCTGCTGATGTTCGGCGAGGACGACAGCGTGGTCCCGATCAACCAGAGCCGCGACTTCGGCGACGCGTTGCGCGCAGCCGGCAAGCCTTACCAGATGGTGCAGCTGCGGGGCGAGGACCACTTCCTCTCGCGCGAGGCCACGCGGATCAGGATGCTCGAAGCGTCGGTGGCCTTTGTGGAGGAGAACAACCCGCCGTCGTGAGGGGAGGGACAAGGATCGGGGACGCTTACAGCATCGACGGGATCACGCGGTCCGGCGGCTTGTGGCCGTCCATCCACGTGCGGATGTTGATGATCACCTTGTCGCCCATGTCGAGGCGGCCCTCGATGGTGGCCGAGCTCATGTGCGGCAGGAGGACGACGTTGGGCAGCTTGAGGAGCTTGGGGTTCACGGACGGCTCGTGCTCGTAGACGTCGAGCCCCGCGCCCGCCAGTTCCCCATGCTGGAGCATGCCGGCGAGCGCCGCCTCGTCGATGATCTCGCCGCGCGCTGTGTTCACGATGATCGCGTGCGGCCGGAGCAGCTTGAGCCGCCGCGCCGAGAGCAGGTGGTAGGTGGCGGGCGTGTGCGGGCAGTTGACCGAGACCACGTCCATCCGCGCAAGCATCTGGTCGAGGCTCTCCCAGTAGGTGGCCTCGAGGTCCTCGGCGATGCGCGGGCTGACCGGTTTGCGGTTGTGGTAGTGGATCGCCAGGCCGAAGGCCCGGGCGCGCTTGGCGAGGGCCTGACCGATGCGGCCCATGCCGACGATCCCCAGACGCTTGCCCCACAGGCGGCGGCCCAGCATCCATGTAGGAGTCCAGCCGTGGAACTCGCCGCCCTGGACGATGTTGGCCCCCTCGACGACGCGGCGGGCCGAGGCCAGTATCAGGCCCATGGTCAGGTCGGCGGTGTCCTCTGTCAGGACGCCGGGGGTGTTGGTGATAGTGATTCCGCGGGCATTGGCTGCGGCGACGTCGATGTGATCGACGCCCGCGCCGAAATTGGTGATCAGCTTGAGCTGGGGGCCGGCGCGGGCGATGAGATCGGCGTCCAGCCGGTCCGTGATCGTCGGGACGAGCACGTCCGCGCGGGCCATGGCGGCCGCCAGGGCGTCGGCGCCCATCGGCGTATCATCGAGGTTGAGTTCGGTGTCGAAGAGCTCGCGCATGCGCGTCTCCACCGCGTCGGGGAGCTTGCGCGTGACGATGACTTTCGGCTTGCGGGGGGCCATGGGCGGGTCTGAATCAGTACGGTCCAGGGGCGGATCGAAGGCCGAGCGTCCTACCAAGACGGCTTTTCGCAGCCAAGCAAGGATGAAGTGCCGCGCGGCCGTGCGCCTGGCCGCGGTGCTCGTCCTGGCGGCCGCGCCGCTGGCGGCCTGCGACCGTGGCGACGCCGAAGGCAGCGATTGTCCCGCGACCCAGCGGGCCAACACCGTCTCCGGCTATTGCGTCCCCCGCTACGTCAGCCTCAAGCATGACGAGGTCTATGGCCGGAAGGGTCCGGGAAAGGACTATCCGGCGGTGTGGGTCTACCGCGCGCGCGGCCTGCCGGTGCAGATCGTGGCGGAGACGTCGGAGTGGCGCCGGGTCTGCGACCCGTTCGGCGGAGCAACCTGGATCCATCGCTCGATGGTGGCGGGCCGCCGCACCATCCTGGCGCTGGGACCAGGCCCGGTGAATCTCGAGAAGTCCTCCAAGGCGGGCGCGCCG
The DNA here is from genome assembly GCA_036276055.1 of Caulobacteraceae bacterium. Taxonomy (GTDB): domain Bacteria; phylum Pseudomonadota; class Alphaproteobacteria; order Caulobacterales; family Caulobacteraceae; genus Acaudatibacter. The sequence goes on along the minus strand of DATBEN010000076.1, from coordinate 8,910 downwards.
CAGGTCGGCATGATGGCCGCCCGCGCCCTGGCCAACCTCGATCGCTGTGAGAACGGCTGGTGCAAGGTGAAGGTGGACGGACTCACCGGCTGGGCCCCTGCGGCGAGCTTCTGGGGCGTCGCCCCTGCGGCTCAATGTCGTTGAGCACTCACGCCGGGGCATGGTAACCGGGCCGGATGGACGTCGCCACCACGACCCGTTTCGACCTCGAGGACCTCCTGGCCTGCGCCCGCGGGGAGCTCTTCGGTCCCGGAAACGCCCAGCTCCCGGCCCCGCCGATGCTGATGTTCGACCGCATCACCTCGATCGTCGCGGAGGGCGGCTCTTTCGGAAAGGGCGCGCTCACGGCCGAGCTCGATATCAACCCGGACCTCTGGTTCTTCAAATGCCACTTCCTTGGCGACCCGGTGATGCCGGGCTGTCTTGGCCTGGATGCGATGTGGCAGCTGGTCGGCTTTTTCCTGGGCTGGTCGGGCGGTCCCGGCCGCGGTCGCGCCCTGGGCGTCGGCGAGGTCAAGTTCGGCGGCCAGGTGACGCCGTCCGTGAAGCTCGTAACCTACCGGATCGACTTCAAGAAGGTGATCATCCGCAAGCTCGTGATGGGCGTGGCGGACGGGGTTCTCGAAGCCGACGGGAAACCTATCTATGAAGCCAAAGACCTGAAGGTCGGTCTGTTCAGTGCGGCCGACCTGGCCGCCTGACCGCGTCAACTCAACCAGAGGCCTCACCTCATGCGGCGAGTCGCCGTAACTGGCATGGGCGTGATCTCCTCGATCGGCGCCGACGTCGGCGAAGTGGCCGACGCCCTGCGCGAGGGCCGATCGGGAGTCATAGCCGCACCGCGCTACGCCGAGCTCGGCTTCCGCTGCCAGGTGCACGCGGCGCCGAAGGTCGATTGGGAATCGCGCGTCGACCGCCGGGCCGCCCGGTTCCTCGCCCAGGGCACGGCCTGTGCGCACTTGGCGATGGAGGAGGCGATCGCCGATTCGGGCCTCGCACCCGGGGAGATCAGCCATGAGCGCACCGGACTGATCGTCGGCTCGGGCGGACCCTCGACCCGTGCGATCGTGGAGTCGGCCGACATCGCGCGCGGCAACAAGGGGGTGAAGCGGATCGGCCCGTTCGCGGTGCCCAAGGCGATGAGTTCGGGGCCTTCGGCCGCGCTCTCCACCTGGTTCAAGATCCGCGGGATCAACTATTCGATCTCCTCGGCCTGCGCGACCTCGACCCACTGCATCGGCGCGGCCTACGAGCAGATCCAGTTGGGCAAGCAGGATGTCATGTTCGCCGGCGGCTGCGAGGAGCTGGACTGGACGCTGTCGTGCATGTTCGACGCCATGGGCGCCATGGCGAGCAACTTCAACGACGCGCCGCCCCGCGCCAGCCGCCCCTATGACGCCGACCGCGACGGCTTCGTGATCGCCGGAGGCGCCGGAATGGTGGTGCTGGAGGACATGGACCGCGCCCGGGCGCGCGGGGCGAAGATCCACGGCGAGATCATCGGCTACGCCGCCAACTCCGACGGCTTCGACATGGTCGCGCCCTCCGGCGAAGGCGCCGCACGCTGCATGCGCCTGGCCGTGGAGGGCGCCGGCGGGCGGTCGATCGACTACCTGAACACCCACGGCACCGGCACGCCGGTAGGCGACATCAAGGAGATGGAGGCGGTGCGCACGGTATTCGGCGACGCGCAGCCCCTGATCGGTTCGACCAAGTCGATGACCGGCCACAGCCTGGGCGCCGCGGGCGCCCAGGAGGCGATCTACTGCCTGCTGATGATGCGCGACGGGTTCGTGGCTCCCAGCATCAACATCGACACGCTCGATCCCGCCTTCGCGGACCTGTCGATCGTGCGCGAGCGCCTGGACCGGCCGATCGAGACCGCCATGTCCAACAGCTTCGGCTTCGGCGGCACCAATGGCTGCCTGATCATCAGCCGGGCTTAGACCAAGCCCGCTAAAACCCTCGACGTTTCCGCCCGCGGGTGTAGGCTCCCGCACAGGGTTGGAGCGCAGAAGAGGGCGGAGGCATGGACCTTGTCCCGTGGGGCGGCGTGGCCGTCGGACTTTGCCTGACGGCGGCGACACCGGCCTGGAGCCAGACGGCCGAGGGAGCGCCCCCGGCCAACACCGTGGCGCCGCTGGTGGTGACGCCGGCGCCAAGGCTCAGCAACCATGAGATCGAGAAGGCGGCGGACGGCTTCGTCCGGGCAAGGACGATCGTGACCAAGGTCGGCCGCGTGGCGCGCTGGCGCGTGCCGATGTGTCCGGTGGTCGACGGCCTGCCGCCGCAGATGAACGCCGCCATCAACACCCGGGTGCGCGAGATCGCCATCGCGGCGGGGGCGCCGCTGGCCAGGGCCGCCTGCACGCCGAACAATGTGGAGATCGAGTTCACCGCCCGTCCCCAGGAGCTCATTTCCCTGGCGCAGAAGCGTAACTGGATCCTTCCCGGCTATCACTTCGCCTCGCAGGACAAGCGGGTGGGCGCGATGGATCGGCCGATCAAGGCCTGGTACGTGACCGCGACCCGCTCCTACGCCCTCGGAACGGCCGGCGCCGCCCTGACGATCGGCGCCGGGACCAACAGCGCCACCGCACAAGCGGGCGCGGGCTCGACCCATGTGGAGAGCGGTCCCGTCGGCGCCGCGATCATCGACGACCCGCTCGGGCCGACCCCAGGCGCGGAGCCCGGCAGCCACCTCAACGACACCCTGAGCAGCGAATTCGCCAACGTCCTGGTGGTCGTCGACCAGGCGAAGATCGCCGGCGCCTCGACCGAGGCGATCGCCGACTATGTGGCCCTGCTGGCCCTCTCCCAGGTCGCCGACCTCGACGACTGCAACCAGCTGCCCAGCGTCCTCGACCTGCTGGCCAAGGGATGCGAGCCGCCGCGGACGCCGGAGATGCTGACGGCCTCGGACCTCGCCTATCTCAAGGCCCTCTACGGGACCGAGACGCGCCTGGAGGCCTCGTTCTCCCGCGGGGCGATGACGACGCGCCTGGCCCAGTCGCTGGAGCCGCGCTGAAGACAGCCCTCGCATGCCTCGCGTAACACGAGGCATGCGAGGGGGCCGCGCTGTCCGAGCCTGTTTGACCATCGCAATGTCGCGAGAGCGAATACTCGAACTTTGCCACTAGAATGGAGCCTTCGATCTTTCCGGCGGGCGGGTGTAGCGTGTAACGTCGAGGAGGAAGGACCATGCGCCGGATTCTCTTTGAGACTGCAGGCGCCGCATGCGTCTGGCTTGCCGCCGCGAGCGCCAGCTGGGGCCAGCCTGTCCCGAACGGGCCCGTCAATCGCATCGCCCCCCTGGTGGTGACGCCGGCGCCAAGACTCACCAACGGCGAACTCCAGAAGGCGACCGACGGCTTCGTGCAGGCGCGGACCGTGCCGACGAGGATCGGGCGCCTGGCGCGCTGGCGCGTTCCCATCTGTCCGGTGGTTGACGGCCTGCCGCCCGACATGAACGGCGCCATCGCCTGGCGGGTTCGGCAGATCGCGACCGCCGCCGGCGCGCCCGTCGCCAAGCCCGGCTGTACGCCCAACAATGTGGAAATCGAGTTCACCCCCCATCCGCAGGCGCTGTTCACCCTGGCGCGGTCGCGCAACTGGCTCCTCGCCGGCTTCCACTACGCCTCGCAGGGCCAGAGGATCGGGGAGGTGACGCGGCCGATCCAGGCCTGGTACGTGACCGCCACCCGGTCCACGGCGCTTGGAACGGCCGAGGCGGCCACGGCCTTCGGGGACGGTATGAACAGCGCGACTCTCCAGGTGACCGCCGGTCGTAACGCGGTCAATGCCGGGCCCGTCGGCGTGGCGGTCATCGACGATCCGTTCGGCCGGACGCCCGGCGAGGAGCCGGGAAGCCGGCTCAACGACACCCTGAGCAGCGAGTTCGCCAACGTCCTGGTGATCGTCGACCAAGCCAAGCTCGCCGGCGCCTCGACCCAGGCGATCGCCGACTATGTCGCCGTCATGGCCCTCACCCAGGTGGCCGACCTCGACGACTGCAACGCCCTGCCCAGCGTGCTCGACCTGCTGGCCAAGGATTGCTCGCCGGCGCGCTCGCCGGAAATGCTCACCGCCTCCGACCTCGACTACCTCCAGGCCCTCTACGGGACGGAAACGCGGCTGCCGGCGGACTTCTCCCGCGGGGCGATCGCCTCCCACCTCAGCCAGGCGCTCGGGCCACGTTGAGGGGCCTGCCGTCCGAAAGGCCGGAGCCGATCGGGCGGCGCGCGGCGGGCCTTCTGCTGGCGGCTGCGTTCGCGCTGGCAGCAGCTGCCGCTGCTGCTCGGCCGCTCCCCGCAGGCGACACGCCCGCGACGCTGGCGCAGGAGCCGGCGACGACGGTCTCGCCCCTGACCGTCACCGGCGAGCTTCCCAAGCTCAGCCGGCCTCAGCTGTCGCGCGCGGTCGACCACTTCATGCGCGCCCGCCAGATCGTCACGCGCGTGGACCGGGTGGCGCGATGGCGCGAACCGATCTGCGTGGAGACCCTGGGCCTGCCTGACGCGATGAACGCGGCCATCACCCGGCGCGTCGCCCAGGTGGGCGCGACGATCGGAGCGCCGCGGACCGACGCGCCCGGCTGCAAGGCGAACATCGAGGTGGTGTTCACCGGCGAGCCGCAGGCCTTCATCGACCTCGTGGCCAGTCGTCAGTGGGTCCTGCTGGGTTACCACTACGCGTCCCAGACCGAGCGGATCTCCCGGATCACGCACCCGATCCAGGCCTGGTACGTCACCGGAACGCGATCTTTTTCCAACGGAACGGCGTCGGTCGCCGGGACGATCGCCGAGTCCACGGTGGGCACCGGGCAGATCGCCCTCGACGATCCGCTCAACCGCGCCCCCGGCGGAGGCCTGGGCTCGCGGATCCCCGACTCCCTGCAGAGCGAGTTCGCCAATGTGCTCGTGCTCGTCGACCAGGCGAAGGTCGCCGGCCAGTCCACGGATGCGATCGCCGACTATGTCGCCGTCCTCGCCTTCGCGCCCGTCGCCAATCTGGACGCCTGCAACCCGCTGCCGAGCATCCTCGATCTGTTCTCGCAGTGCGACCCGCCGCGCGACCCGCAATCACTGACCGGCTCCGACCTCGCCTATCTCAAGGCGCTGTATTCGGTGAACACGCGCCTTGAGGTGACCATGGCGAGGAGTGCGATCTGGTCGGACATGATGCGGTCGCTCACGCGGCGGTGATGTTCCTTACCACGCGTCGACGAAGCGGCGCGGCGGCGTATGGCGGGGCGGGCAGGCCGAGAGACCCTGCACGATCCATTTGCGCGTGTCGGCGGGGTCGATGACCGCGTCGATCTCGAGCATGGCTGCGACATTGATTGCCTTGCCGCGGGCGTAGAGGGCGCCCAGCAGCTTGTCGAACAGGGCCTGCTTCGCCTCGGGGTCGGTCTCCGCTTCGAGCTCGCGGCGGTAGCCCAGGCGCACCGACCCCTCCAGGCCCATGCCGCCGAACTCGCCGGTGGGCCAGGCGACGCAGAACACAGGCGCGAGCGTCGAGCCCCCCGCCATGGCCTGGGCGCCCAGGCCGTACGCCTTGCGCAGCACCACGGCGAACATCGGCACGCCCAGGGTGCTGGCGTTGATGAAGAGGCGCGAGGTCTTGCGCACCGCTGCGGCGGCCTCGCTGTCCGGTCCCACCATGAAGCCGGGGGTGTCGATCAGGGAGAGGACCGGCAGGTCGAAGGCATCGGCGATCTGCAGGATGCGCGAAGCCTTGTCCGCGCCGTCGCAGTCCACCGCGCCGCCCAGATGCTTGGGGTCGTTGGCGATCAGGACCATCGGCCGGCCCTCGATGCGAACGAAGCCGCAGATCAGGCCCGGCGCGAAGTCTCGGCGCAGCTCGAGGAACGAGGCTTCGTCGACCAGGGTCTCGATGACCGGCCGGATGTCGTAGACCCGCAGGCGGTTCTCGGGGATCGCCGCGCGCAGGCGGCGCTGGTCGGCGCTGGCGCCGGGCGGCGTGCGCCCCTGAAAGTAGGCGAGGGTCTGCTTGGCGATCCGGGTAGCGTCGGCCTCGTCCTTGGCGAGGACATCGACCACGCCGTTGGCGGTCTGCACGTCCATCGGGCCGATCTGCTCGGGGGTGAAGACGCCAAGGCCGCCGCCCTCGATCATCGCCGGGCCGCCCATGCCGATGTTCGAACCCCGCGTGCAGATGAGGATCTCGCTCATGCCGGCGAAGGAGGCGTTGCCGGCGAAGCAGCGGCCCGAGACGATGGCGATCTTGGGAACCTTGCCGGCGAGGCGGGCGAAGGCCTTGAAGCTCGGCGTGGCGAGGCCCGAGGCACCTACGCCGTCGGTGTCGCCGGGCCGCCCGCCGCCGCCCTCGGCGAACCACACCACCGGCAGGCTCTGGGTCTCCACCACCTCGAGCAGGCGGTCGGTCTTGCGGTGGTTCATACCGCCCTGGGTGCCGGCGAGCACGGTGAAGTCGTAGGCGAGGACCGCGCAGCGCGCCTTCTCTGGCGGGAAGAGGGCGCCGTTGACCTGACCGACCCCGCAGACGAGGCCGTCAGCGGGGCTCATCTTCTTGAGCTCCTCCTCGCTGCGCCGGCGGCGCTGGCCGGCCAGGGCGAAGGCGCCGTATTCGAGGAAGGCGCCCGGGTCGACGAGGTCGTCGATGTTCTCGCGCACTGTGCGCTGGTTGCGCTCGCGACGGCGGGCCACGGCCTCCGGACGCGCCGCGTCAAGGGTGATGCTCCAGCGCTCGTAGACCTCCGCGAGGTCGGGGCGGATGTGGTCGAGGTCGACGGCGGCCTGCGCCTCCTCCGCCTCGCCCTCGACGGCCTCGGGCGTCAGGAAGAGGACCGGCTCGCCCTTGCCGACCACCTCGCCGCGCTCGACGGCGAACTCCGCGACGCGGCCGCCGCAGGGCGCGACCACCACGTGCTCCATCTTCATCGCTTCGAGGATGGCGAGGATCTGGCCGGGGCGGACCACGTCGCCGGGTGCGACCTCGAAGAGGCCGACGGTCGCCTGCAGCGGCGCCTCCACCGCCCTCGCGCCCTCGGGTGTCGGGCGGATCGCGTGCGCCGGGGCGACATGGGCGGCGAACCGCACTTCGAGGGGGAAGGTGCGGCTCTCGAACGACGCGGCGGCGGCGATCAGTTCCGGCGCGTGCGTCTCGACGAAGTGGGTGTCGGCCTCGCCGGCGACGATCTCCGGCGACTTGAGGATGGCCCGCAGCACGCCGAGGTTCGTCTCCACGCCCTCGATGCGGAACTCCGCCAGGGCGCGCTCGCAGCGCGCCGCGGCGTGCTCGAGGCTCGGCGCGGCGGCGATCACCTTGGCGATGAGGGGATCGAAGGCGAGGCTGGCGGCGTAGCCGGCGTAGCCTGCGCCATCCACCCGCACGCCCGGTCCCGAGGGGGGCTCGTAGGCGGTGATGACCCCGGCGCTCGGCTGGGCGTCGGCGTCCGGCTGCAGGGTCTCCAGGCAGACCCGCGCCTGGATCGCATAGCCGCTCGCCCGCGGGGTGTCGGAGAGGCCAAGCGCGGCCAGGGCCTCCCCCGCCGCCAGGCGGATCTGGGTCTGCACGAGGTCGATCCCGGTCACCGCCTCGGTCACCGTGTGCTCGACCTGGAGGCGGGCGTTGGCTTCGATGAAGACGAAGGCGTTGGTCTCGGTGTCGAGCAGGAACTCGATGGTGCCGAGGTTGCGGTAGCGCGCGGCCGCGGCGAGGGTGGCCGCGGCTTCCCAGAGGCGCGCGCGCACCGTGTCGGCCAGGTTTGGCGCCGGGGCGATTTCCACCAGCTTCTGGCGCCGGCGCTGGACAGAGCAGTCACGCTCGCCGATCGCCAGCACGCCGGTGCGGTCGCCCGCCACCTGCACCTCGATGTGGCGCGCCCGCTCGATCAGGCGCTCGGCGTAGACCTCGCCCGAGCCGAAGGCGAGCTCCGCTTCACGGCCGGCCGAGGCGTAGGCGTGGGCGATCTGCGAAGCCTCGCGGACCACCCGCATTCCCCGGCCGCCGCCGCCGGCGACCGCCTTGATCATCATCGCCGAGCCCTCGGGCAGGGACTCGAAGAAGGCGGCGATCTCCTCGAGGCCGGCCGCGCCGTTGGTGCCGGGCGCAACGGGGACGCCGTTGCGCTGGGCCAGGGCCCGCGCCTTGGCCTTGTCGCCGAACAGGTCGAGCGCCTCGGGCGAGGGGCCGACGAAGGTGAGGCCGGCGGCCGTGCAGGCGCGGGCGAAGGCGGCGCTCTCCGACAGGAAGCCATAGCCGGGGTGCACCGCATCGCAGCCGGCCTCACGCGCGGCGGCGATCAGGCCGGCGACGTCGAGGTAAGCGCGCGCGCCGATCCCGTCGAGCGCGACGGCGCGGTCGGCGGCCTTGAGATGCAGGGCGCCGGCGTCGTCGCGGGAATAGACGGCCGTGGTCGCCAGCCCCAGCTCGCCGGCCGCGCGGGCGATGCGGATGGCGATCTCGCCCCGATTGGCGATCAGGAGGCTGGAAAAGGGCATGCAGGCTCCCCCACTGGACGGCGTTCGGCGTTTCGAGCCGCACCATAGGGTGCGTCACGCGCTTGCGGAGTCCCAGATTCGCGTCCGACACGGTTTTCGATCGTTCAGCAAACGGAGCAATGGCGACAGCCTCGCCCAAGCTGTTGATCGGCTGGGTCGCGAAGCGCACTCTGGGGAGAAGAAAACGAGGGGGGGGAAGGATGACGCTGTCTGTCGTCGGCGCGGGCTTTGGGCGCACGGGCACGATGTCGCTCAAGCTGGCGCTCGAGCAGCTGGGCTTCGGGCCGTGCTACCACATGGTCGAGGTGTTCAAAGGCGGGCCGGATGCGTTCGGCTGGTGGGAGGACGCGGCCGACGGGAGGCCCGACTGGGCGCGTATCTTCGCTGGCTACCACTCGACCGTCGACTGGCCGAGCGCGACCTT
>DATBEN010000075.1:0-4680 GCA_036276055.1 Caulobacteraceae bacterium | reverse complement strand
CTGGGGCGGGCCACCCTGACGGCGAGGTCGGCTTCGCGCCGGGCGATGTCGAGCGAACGCACTCCCAAAATGAGCTCGATCTGAAGATCGGGATGGGCCCGGCGCAGAGAGGCGATGGCGGGGACGATCGTCTGGGCGGCGATCGGTTCGGTCGTGGTCACCCGGATCGATCCGGACAGCAGCGTGTCGCTGCCGGCGGCGATGCGTTCGAGGTCGAGCGCCGCCGTCTCCATCGTCATGCACTGGCGCAGGATCGCGTCTCCGGCGGGGGTCGTGATGAACCCGTCCGGCGTCCGGTTGAGCAAGGTCACGCCAAGGCGCGTCTCCAGCGACGCGAGGCGCCGGCCGACCGTGACGTGGCCCACGCCCAGTGCGCGCGCGGCGCCCGACAGGCTGCCGGCGCGAGCCGCGGCGAGGAACACGCGCACGTCGTCCCACTGCCAGCTCGAGGGCGACCTGTTCATCAATGAACAGCCTATGTGAACGGCTTGCCAATGGAAACACGTGCCGGCGGCGCTAGATCTGAGGCAGGCAGGCGCGCCCTCGCACCTGTCCCGCGATGGAGACTCAGATGCTCGATCTCATCGGAATCATCTTTATAGGCGTCACGATGGCGGTGCTGCTGATCGCCATCGCGACGAGCCTTCCGCTGTCGTCGGCCGCTCGCCTGGCCCTGGCAGGTGTCGCCGGAGCGTGGGTGAGCCTGGCGATCGGCGTTGTGGCGGCGGACGGCTTGTCCAACCTGCTGAATTTGCTTGCGATGTTCGGGACGCCCCTCCTGATCGCCGCCGGCCTGGCGCTCTTCTCGCGGCCGGCTCGCCGCTTGGCGGGCGCGGTTCCAACGCCAATGCTCGTTGGCCTGAACGTCCTTCGGGTTGGCGGAGGCCTGTTCGTCCTTCTGGCAGCCGACGGGAGGCTCGCTGGGCCGTTCCCCTATTCCGCGGGCTGGGGCGACGTCCTGACCGGGGTGCTGGCGGTTCCAGCCGCCTGGGCGGCCGCGCGCGAGACACGTCGCTGGGATGGCCTGATCCTGACGTGGAACGCCTTGGGCATGCTCGATCTCATCGTCGCGGTGGCCCTGGGCGTGACCTCGAGGAACGGATCGCCGGTGCAGCTCATCCATGCCGGCGTGGGCACGGCAGCCATAACGACCCTTCCCTGGGCCCTGATCCCGACGGTGCTGGTCCCCCTCTACCTCATCGACCACGCCGTGATCTTCGCGCGGATGCTCGAGCGCAGGTCCCAGGGATCGGCCGAGCGCCAGGCGCCCCTCGGCGAACTCGGGGCCGCCCACCGATGAGCGCGCCCCTGGAGGTCGCAAGTTCACAACTTCAGACGGCGTCGTCGATGGGCGCGGGGGCGAGCGATTCCCGTCGGTCGAATTGCTCCCGCGCCCGGGCGATGTCCTCACGGCTGCCGTGGGCCCAGTCCGCCAGTTCGCAGCCAATCTTGAGGAATGTCCGCCCGAGCGGGGTGAGCCCGTAGTCGACACGCGGCGGCACGGTGGGAAACACCGAGCGCGTGACCAGTCCATCGCGCTCGAGGCCGCGCAGGGTCAGCGTCAGCATCCGCTGCGAGATGCCCTCGACGCCGCGCTTCAGCTCGCTGAAACGTCGTGGGCCATCGCCCAGCGCGACAATGATCAGAACGCTCCACTTGTCGCCAACCCGGGTGAGCACATCGCGCACGACGGGGCACGCGCTGTCGTCCATCGAATGGTCGGTTCCCTTGGTGTCACCTTGCGACACGAGTGTGCCTCCTTGTCGGCCCCTTAGTTACGATCATATACCACACAACAATTCGTACCTAGGCACATCAGTGTAACCAAGGAGCCGAACAATGACCATCCTTCATGTCGACAGCAGCATCAACGACGAGAACAGCGTGAGCCGCTCGCTCACTCTCGCCACCGTATCCCACCTCGCTTCCCTCGACCCCGCGGCCAAGGTGGTCCGGCGCGACCTTGGCGTTGCGCCGCTGCCGCACTTTTCGCTTGCCGACTACGCCGACCCGTCGGTCGCTGACGAGTTCCTGGCGGCCCAGACCATCGTCATCGGCGCGCCCATGTACAATTTCGGGGTGCCTTCCCAGCTCAAGGCATGGCTCGACCGCCTCGCCATCCGGGGCAAGACCTTCAGTTACGGCGACAATGGCCCGGAAGGTCTTTCCGGCGGGCGCAAGGTGATCATCGTCTCTTCACGGGGCGGAATGTACTCGGCGGGCTCCCCCGTCGCGGCTTTCGATCACCAGGAAACCTACCTGCAGGCCTTCTTCGCCTTCCTGGGCGTCACCGACATCACCTTCGTCCGCGCCGAGGGCGTCGCCATGGGCGACGAGGCGCGCCAGCAGGCCATTCAGGCGGCCAACGCCGAGATCAAGCGGCTCGCCGCCTAGGCGTCTCTCGCGCGAAGGGAGTTTCAAAAATGGCCATTCTGGTCACCGGCGCCACGGGCGTCGTCGGATCTCAGGTCCTTGCCCACCTTCAGGGCCGCAACGTCACGGTCCGGGCCCTGACGCGCTCGCCCGGGACGGCGCAATTGCCCTCCGGCGCGACGCCGGTTCGCGGCGAACTTGCCGACGTCGAGGCGATGCGCACGGCGCTCAGCGGCGTCAGCACTCTGTTCCTGCTGGCCCCGAACGTCGCCGACGAACTCACCCAGGTGATGCTGGCGCTCGAGCTTGCTCGTGACGCCGGCGTCAGGGGCGTCGTCTATCTGTCGGTGTTCAAGGGCGAGGCCTATGCCGACGTGCCGCATTTCGCCGGCAAGCACACGGTCGAGCGGATGATCGAGGCGCTCGACCTGCCGGCGACGGTCCTGCGCCCCGCCTACTTCATGCAGAACGACCTGCTCATGGGCGATCCGCTACTGAAATTCGGCGCCTATGGCGCGCCCATCGGCTCCAAGGGCGTCTCGATGGTCGACATTCGCGACATCGGCGAGGCTGCTGCGATCGAGTTGGTCCGTCGCGAGCAGGTCCCGGCGCCGCTCGGCCGCGAGACCTACGCACTGGTCGGCCCGGACAGCCTGACCGGTGAGGCGATCGCCGCCATCTGGAGCGAGGCGCTCGGCCGCCCGATCCACTACGGCGACGATGATCTCGACGCCGTGGAGCAGCGGCTGAAGACGATGCTGCCCGCCTGGCACGCGCTGGACCTGCGCCTGATGTTCCGCCGCTACCAGACCAGCGGCGCCGTCGCGAGCGCGGGCGACATCGCGCGCCTGACCCGCCTGCTTGGCCACCCTCCGCGCTCCTACCGCGCCTTCGCCAGGGAAACCGCCGCCCAGTTGGCGGACGCCTGAGCGCGACGTTCCATGACGGCGCCGTTTCATGCGGAGTGACGACGGGTAACCCGCGCCGGGTCGGCCGATCCGTCATGGTCGCGCTCATGCACGGCCAAGGCGAGGGCCCGCCGAGCTGAACGATGGGTCGCCGGCCCCCGGCGCAAGGCCGAGGTTGACGACGGCCGGCGGTGACGGAGCTAAAAAAGGGAGTGGCGCGGGGCCGGCCGAAAGCGGACGTTCGACAGATTGGCTCCGGACCGCGCCGCGAAAGGGGACACCTGGCGATGCTCTCCGTTACGATGATCCGCAACGGCCTGGCCGACTATCGCGGCGATCTGGACCCCGCGGACGCCGATGCGCTCGGGACCGAGGCGACTGGAGACGTCGAGCGCTTCCTCGCCCATCGCGACGACCACGCGCCGACACCGCTTGTCGCGCTGCCTGCCTTGGCCAGGCGGCTCGGCGTTGGCGCGATCCACATCAAGGATGAAGGCAAACGCCTGGGCCTGGGAAGCTTCAAGGCGCTCGGCGGCGCCTATGCGGTGATCCGCCTCGCGGTCGATGCGGCGGCGCAGGCGCTCGGCCGCCCGGTCGATATCGCCGAGTGGCGGGCGCCGGAGGTCGCCAGGGTCGCGGCGGATATGACGTTCGCCTGCGCGACCGACGGCAATCACGGCCGGTCAGTGGCGCAAGGGGCGCAGTCCATTGGTGCGCAATGCGTGATCTTCGTCCACGCCGGCGTCAGCGAGGTTCGCTGCGCGGCGATCGCCCGCTTCGGCGCGAGGATCGTCCGCGTCGAAGGCGACTACGACGATTCCGTCGCGCAGGCGTCGCGCGCAGCCGAGGCGAATGGCTGGGTCGTTGTCTCCGACACCGCCTGGCCCGGTTATGAGCGTATCCCCGGCCTCATCATGCAGGGCTATGCCGCGCTGCTGAGGGAGGCGCTGGCGCAGATGCCCGCGCCGCCGACCCATGTCTTCATCCAGGCGGGCGTCGGCGGAATCGCCGCGACGGTCGGCGCCCATTTCGCGCTGGTCTTCGGCGAGGCGCGCCCCTTCCTCACCGTGGTCGAGCCCTCCCGCGCCGCCTGCCTGTTCGAGAGCGCCCGGGCTGGCCGCCCGGTCAGGATCGCCCGTGGCCGCCCGACCGTGATGGCGATGCTCGAATGCCATGAACCCTCGCGGGTCGCCTGGCGCATCCTCTCGCGCGCAGCGGACGCCTTCATGACGGTGGATGACGAGGACGCCGTCGCAGCGATGAGGCGCCTGGCGTTCCCGCGGGGCGGCGATCCGGCCATCGTCGCGGGGGAGAGCGGCGGCGTAGGGCTGGCCGGCCTCGTCAAGGTCGCGAGCGATCCGGCGTTGCGCGAGGCGATCGCTCTTGGCCCAGATGCGCG
>DATBEN010000074.1:0-6310 GCA_036276055.1 Caulobacteraceae bacterium | reverse complement strand
CCGAACTGGGCGCCAGCCTGCGAATAGGTGGCGATGCCGCTGGGATCGTCGTCGGAAGCTCCGGTGATGAGGCCGGGGCCAAGTATTTCGCGAAGCTTTGGTCTGCCAGCCTCCTTGACTTCGCGCGGTAGGTCCGGGATTGCGCAATCGACCGGATCGGAGGCGGCGGGAGGCCGGGGACGGATGTCCGTCATCCCCTCGCCTCCTTGTACGTCCGGTCGTGCGGATCGCCGCGCCGGCGGTTTGCGGGAAGCCGATCGGGGGAACGGCATGGCGACAGCTGACCTTCATGGCTGAGCCGCGAGAGCGCCCGGCGCCCGGCTGGCCGCCCACGCTCGTGGCCGCCGTGGCATGGGCGGCCCTGGCGACGAGCGCCGCCGGCCAGGAACAGCCCGCCGCGGACGAGGCCCCGGCGACCACGGAGTCGTACGCCCTTCACGGCCAGACGACCTTCACCGATCAATTCCACTTCGCATTCCACTCGCCTTACCAGGGTCCGAACAGTCTCTCCCCAGACGCCGAGGGACGCGAGACCTGGGACGTAACGATCTACGACGGCTATCGACCCTGGACGGGCGGAGAATTCTGGGTCGCTCCGGAACTCGACCAGGGATTCGGCCTGAACAATACCTTCGGGATCGCCGGTTTTCCTAGCGGCGAGGCGTACAAGATCGGCGAGGCTGCGCCATACGTGCGCCTGCAGCGCATCTTCTTCAGGCAGACGATCGACCTGGGAGGCGACCGACAGAAGATCGACAGCGGCCTCTTACAGCTGGCCGGCAGCCAGACAGAAAACCGGCTCGTGTTCACCGTGGGCAAGTTCTCCGTCACCGACATCTTTGATGCGAACGACTATGCCCACGACCCTCGCAACGACTTCCTGAACTGGTCGATCATCGATACCGGCACGTTCGACTATGCGGCCGATGCCTGGGGCTATAGCGCCGGCGGAGCCGCCGAATGGTACCAGGGGAACTGGACCTTGCGCGGCGCGGTGATGGACCTCTCGATCGTCCCCAACAGCCCCACCCTCACCTCCAACTTCAGCCAGTTCCAGCTCATCGGCGAAGGCGAGCGACGCTGGACGCTAGCCGGCCGAGCCGGCGTGGCGCGGATCACCGGCTACTGGGGTCGCGCGCGCATGGGAACCTTCGACGCGGCGATCGCCCTGGCGCAGAGCGACGGCGGCGTCCCGAGCACGGCGCTGGTGCGCCGGTATCGGAGCCGGGGCGGATTCGGCCTGGACGCCCAACAGGCGCTGACGAGGGACCTCGGCGTCTTCGCTCGCGCCGGCGTCACCAACGGCGACATCGAACCCTATGAGTTCACCGACATCGACCGCACCGCGGCTGTGGGCCTTTCCCTGCGGGGCCGCCCGTGGGGGCGGCCCGACGACGCGGTCGGCCTGGCGGGTGTGATCAACGGCATTACCGCGGCGCACGAGCTCTATTTTGCCGATGGGGGCCTGGGCACCCTCATCGGGGATGGCCAACTGCCTCATCCGGGGACGGAACGAATCCTGGAAACTTTCTATAGTGTGCCGGTGGGCAGGTACGCGCACGTGACGCTGGACTACCAGTTCGTCGACAATCCCGCCTACAACCGCGACCGCGGTCCAGTCTCCATCCTCGCCGCTCGCATCCACGCACAGTTCTGACGCGCGCGGCGCGGCGCTTTCAGCGCAGGAGGAGCCAGGCCAGGGAGCCCGCGCCGACGAGCCAGCAGTAGACGGCGAAGGGCGTGAAACCGCGCACCTCATGCGTTTTGAACCACTTCATCAGGGCCCAGACGCTGATGAGCGCCGTGACGCCGGCCACGACGCCGGCGAGGATGGCCAACGGCCCTAAACCCTGGTGGTTGTGGAGCAGCTTGGGCGCTTCGAGCGCGACCGCGCCCAGGATGATCGGCGTGGCGGTGAGGAAGGAGAAGCGAGCCGCGTCTTCGTGGTCGAGGCCGCAGAGATAGCCGCCGCTCATGGTGGCGCCTGAGCGCGACATCCCAGGGATCAGCGCCAGGCATTGCCACAGGCCGACAACGAAGGCGTCGACGAACCGCAGCTGATCGAGCGTTCGCGTGGCGCGCCGGCGCAGGCGCTCGGCCGCGAACAGCATTATCCCGTTGACGATCAGGAAGCAGGCGGCGAGCGCCGGGGCCGCAAACCCCTGCTTGAGCGTCTTCTCGAAGAAGAAGCCGATCACCACCGCGGGAACGGTCGCCACGACCACCCGCCAGAAGAGCCGCCGGTCA
The DNA here is from genome assembly GCA_036276055.1 of Caulobacteraceae bacterium. GTDB lineage: Bacteria > Pseudomonadota > Alphaproteobacteria > Caulobacterales > Caulobacteraceae > Acaudatibacter. The sequence goes on along the minus strand of DATBEN010000074.1, from coordinate 4,063 downwards.
GCAGCGCCCGCGGGGTCGTTGAATCGCAGGACCGAGGCGGCGAAGCCGAACCAGTCGCGCCAGAAGAAACCCAGCAACGCCACCGCAGTCCCCAGGTGCATCACTGCGAGGAAGGGAAGGAAGCCCTCGGCCGCCTCATCCACGTTCCGCCAGCCGAGCAGCACCGGCGCGATCACCGCATGACCGAGGCTGGATATGGGGAACAGCTCCGTCACCCCCTGAAGGACGGCCATCACCACGGCTTGCAATGGAGTCATGGAGCGGCGGTCCTGGGGAAGGGTCGACGGGACGCGCCCCTTCGCATGGAATCAGGGGGTTCGGCCAGCACCGCCCTCCCGCGAGATGCACGCGGGAGGGCGCATGGTCCGGCGTCAGCCGATCCGGTGGCTGACCGCGTTCTCGCGGTGGTTCAGGCGGGCCCGCTCGCCCTTGGAGATGTGTCCGCCATGCCGCATCGAGTAGCGGCGCTCGGAGGCGCGGATACGGCGATCGGCCTGGTGCAGGCGGTGCGCCTTCATGGGCCCGATCGCCCCGTCCGCGCGTTCGGCGACGATGCGCTTGTCCTGGTGGTTCAGGCGCTGGTTCACCTCGGCCCTGCGGGGATGGGTCTGGGCGAAGTCCTGGGCGCTGGCGGCTTGAGCGCCCGCGACGGTGAGGGCGAGGCCCGCGACCGCGGCGAGGATGGTCCTGGTGTTCATCTTGGTGCCTTGCGTTGCGCCGATCACGATCGATCGACGTTGCGCAACAGCTAGCTTTCGGCGCCTGAACAGAGCTGCAATGAACAGTTCATCGACAGTTCACGGCGCGGACCAGCCCAGACGGTCGGCGGCGGATCAGGTCGGGGAGGTTTCCGCGTTCATCGGCGGCGAAAGCACGCGCAGGATGTCCGACTGCTCGAGGAGGCGTATGCGCTCGGTGACGTTGAGGCGCATGAAGACCTCTTCGGCGCCGTGGTCCTGCACCGCCTGTGGCCACAGCCGGTGCGCATCGGCCATCAGATTCTGCGTCTCGCCGACGAAGACGATCTCCCACGTCTCGTCGGATTTCTTCGCGTAGACGAAGTTCCCGCCCATGCGGGATAACGCCTGATCACCCCGTATGCGCATGAATCGGTACACTGCGCCGGAGGCGCCCCTTACATCGATCGTGTCCTTCATCACCCCGACTCGTACAAGCTTTACTTTGCGAGGCTGGCGGAATCGCCTCGCTGCACCGACGCCTGACCCAACTCTATCCAGGTCCTCGCCTCTTCGTAAGTCACTACCGGAAGTCGTCCGAGGTGCTGGGCGAGGAATTTGAACCGCTTGTCCGAGAGCTCTTCGGAGAGGTCCGGAAGCTGGCGCGCGGCGCTTGCGGGCCTCGCTACGACCACCCCGTAATCGATTGTAATAAGACGAAAATCTATGCCCTCGGCGGCCGCCAGTTCGAACGCCGTTTTCCATCCGTCCCCCGTCCAACCGCTGGTCCGGATCTGCGGGACGTGCTCTTCGAGCCAGTCCCGCGGCAGCATGTCGTGCATGCCGATCCACCCGCCCGGGGCGAGATGACGCAGGGCGTTGACGAGGTCACGCCGGACCTGCGGATAAAGATGCAGGCCATCGATGAAGATCACATCGAAGGGGGGGCCATCGTAGGCGGCGAAGAAGGCGTCGCTCGTCATCCGATGGGTGCCGCCCCTGACCGGGTCCACCCCGGTCTTGTCCGCGGCGAGGACGGCGTCGAAGAGGACGTTGTCAGCGCAGCCGATCTCCAGGTAACGGCCTTGCGGCCGTCCGGCCATGAGCAGGTTGACCACCGATATGCGGTTGTGGCGAAACGCCGCCCAGTCGAAGCCAAGCACCTCGTCAGTACGGTTGGCGGCAAATCGTCGCGACATCCGCCATTCGCGCAACCGCGTGCCAAGGCTACGCTTTTTACGCTTCGTCATGCCGGAAGCTCCGGCCACGCCAGGGCGCGGCGCCCGCGGGGATCACCGGAAGGAAGATGACTCATCGCCCGCTACTTCCAACGCGACGCCTTGCAAGACAAGGGCCGGGAAGGGTCTCACGCGACCGTACGTGACGTCGCGTCCTCTTGTGAGGAGTGCGAAACAGCGCTTTGTTGCAGAAGCGACATGGGCGGGGCGAGCGGGTGGCCACAGCCGTGGTAAGGTCACCAATCAGACACGATGAGGCTCTAGACGACCCCGACCCGGCAGGTTACCGGCGGGCGCGAAGGGGATCAGTGTGAAGACCATTTACGACCTGCTGACGATGGCTATTTTCGCCGGCTTGGTGGTTTTGTTCCTGCAACGCTCGACGGCCGCGGAACCGCGCGACCACATGTACCAGTACGCGCCGCCTGCGATCGGCTGCGCAGTCGCGAACTACGTCGGCAACCAGGCTGTCGAGCGAAGTAACAACGTACTGGCGGCCCTGGCGATCGGAATTATCCTAGCCGTCGTCGCGTATATCCTCTACGTGCTCAAGCCATTCAATCAGGCGCAGTAAGCGCCAAGGCCGGCGGATCGAGAGGGGGCGTGGACAAGCGCGTGAGGCCATGAACGATCGACACGCCGTCCAACAGTTCCCACGGCCGAAACCGGCGGGCCAGAGGTTCACATGAACTGGTTCTTCAGACTCTACGACTGGTTTCTCGGGCTGTTCGACAGCTCGCCCAAAGCCGCCCCTGAACCCGAATACGTCTGGCGGCCCGCGGCGCCTGACCCGGGTCCTGTGGCCGCCCCTGACGGCGCCTTCCCGAGGTTCATGTCCTCGGCCGGAGACCAGACCGCCCTTCCCGACGCCTTCGCCGCGATCCGCGCACGCCTGCGGACGGCCTACACGCCCGCGCAGCCGGTCACGGATCGAAAGATGTACTCCGGGCGCAGCCGCGTCCTCGGCTCCGTCATCCAGGCCATTGAGGACCAGCGCCTGCATACGGTGATCTATGGCGAGCGGGGCCTGGGCAAGACCTCGACCCTGCACGTCCTGGCCCAGACGGCCCGCGACGCCCGCTATCTCGTCCTCTACACCACCTGCAGCGCCAGCTCGAACTTCGACGACATCTTCCGCGCGGTGGCGGCGGGCATCCCCCTGATGTTCCACGCCGATCACGGCCCGACCAGCCAGCACACCGAGCGCGGCGACACCTTCGCCTCGATCCTCGGGCCCGAGCCGGTCACCACGCGCCTGGCGGGCGAGGTCCTGGGCAAGGTGGTCGGCACACGGGTCCTGGTGATCCTGGACGAGTTCGACCGCGCCGAGGACCAGGAGTACCGCCGGAACATAGCCGAGCTGATCAAGAGCCTGTCCGATCGCGCGGCCCGGGTGCAGCTCCTGATCGGCGGCGTGGCCGCCAACCTCAGCGAGCTGATCGCCAATGTCCCCTCCATCCAGCGGAACATCTTCGCGCTCCAGCTGCCGAAGATGTCCCCGGCCGAGATCCGCGAGCTTGTGAAGAACGGCGAGTCCATCAGTGGACTGACGTTCGGCGACGATGCGGTCGCGGCGATCAACGCCAAGTCCCTCGGCTTCCCCTTTCTGGCGACCCTGCTGAGCCAGCGTTCCGCCCTGACGGCCATCGACAGCGGACGCGTCGTGGTCGCGGCGCAGGACGTCGAGGAAGCCGTCGGCGAGGTGATCGAGGAATTCCGCGGCCGGGTCTCGCGCCGCTCTGTCTCGCGCATCGAAGCCTGCGCCGCCGAAGGCGCCCTCCCGACGCTCGGAGCCCTCGCGGGAGCGGCCCAGACCGTTGGCGGGTGGTTCACCACCTTCGATCTTGCCCCGATCCACGGCAATCCGGCGATCCTCGCGAAGGCCAAGTCGAGCCTGGACGATCTTCTGGCCAACTCCGGCCTCCTGGAGACGCGCGGCGAAGGCCAGGACCGGACCTATCACTTCGTGGAGGAGAGCGTCCCGCCGTACGTCTGGCTGGTCGCGGGCCACGCCCAGGTCGATCCGACCTTCGCGCCACGCCCAGAGGGCGCCGACGCCTGACGCCTCGCGTTCCGCGGTCAAATCTCGGGGGAGTAAACAGGCTTGGGTGTGGTCAAGCTCATCAGGCCGCGCCGGTTCGGCGACGA
>DATBEN010000073.1:0-3015 GCA_036276055.1 Caulobacteraceae bacterium | reverse complement strand
GGCCGCCGGCTAGGGCCGGCCCTTCCCAGCGGACCCTCCAGCCGAAGACGTCCTCCATGAGCTTCGCCGCCGCGGCGGGATCCTGCACGGTGATGTTCACATGTTCGAGCCTGAGCGCCGTCATGTCGTAGCTCCTTTGCGGGCGGTCCTTCGCCGCCGCCCTTGCTTGGTCTACAACCTCAAGCTAACTTTAGATCAAGCTTTGAATTCGAGGTCGCCTTGGCTCCCGCCCCGACCCTCACCATCGGCGAACTCGCCCGCCGCACGGGCCTCTCGGTCTCGGCTATCCGCTTCTACGAGAGCCGCGGTCTCGTGCGCGCGATCCGCACGAGCGGCAATCAGCGCCGCTTCCCGCGCTCGGACATCCGCCGGCTCTCCTTCGCCCTGATAGCCCAGCAACTTGGCCTGACCCTCGGCCAGATCGAGGCGGAGCTCGCGACTCTGCCGGAAGGGCGCAACCCGACACGCGCCGACTGGCAACGGATCAGCGAGCGGATCCGCGGCGTGCTGGACGAGAAGATCGCCATACTGCAGCGGATACGCGACAAGCTCGACGGCTGCATCGGTTGCGGCTGCCTCTCCCTGGAGACGTGTTCGCTCTACAATCCGGATGATCGCGCGCGACTGGCGGGGCCGGGGCCGAGGTTCGTGATTGGGGGGGAGGGTTAGGGGGCGATCATTCCGCAGAGTCTGATGGCGGGCGCTCGGTGGCGAAATTCAGCTCAGCTCCCGCGAGACGTTTGGTTGCCGGATTGTCTGTGCGCAGTTGGCCAGAGGAAAGGATTGGACTTGAGGTTCCCGGATCTGATGACTGGTGAGGCAACGCTTTGGGCGGTCATAGTTGGGGCCATCCTGGCGACCGTCGGCGGCTTCGCGGCGACGCAACTGGAAGCGCATTTTCGCCGGCGAGAGCGAGAACGCAGCGCCGCCCTTCTGTTCGGTGAGGTTCTGTCGGTCATCGAAATCATCACAGTGCTCACCAACGAGACGCGAGAGCATGGCGATCCCTTCGGACCGGTCACCAGTCGCATGCTCCGCGCCGTACGGCGCGAAACCGAAGTCTACGAACGAAACCGCGAGTCTCTGTACGATCTCCATGACGGAAAAATCCGGGCTCGGATTCATACGGTGATGGTGCGGCTGACCTTGGCGTTGGAGGGCGTTATTGACGCCACTTCGCAGATCGCCTTGGCGGAAAACGCGGCACGCGGCCTTCCTCAGGACGACCCCCTGACAGCTCAGACCATGACCCAAGTGTCGGGCCTGATCGAGGCTCGCCTGACGGCCTTCGACTTCTTGATACAGACGGTCGGCCAGATTGCGGACATCGTGTCGGTCCTGCGACGGCTTGCCAGACAACCCATTGGCGACCACGCCGGCGTCGCGCGGGACTTATAGACCGCTTGCCATTCACAACCGCCCGCACGCCGGCTGGCAGGCTCAACCGTGACGGTTTCCCGGCAGGGCGCAGCCGGATCCGACGCGCGCGGCTTCCGCGCACACCGTGGCCTGGAGAGGCGCGATGGGGTTCAGGCGGTATTCGATCGTGAAGCCCTGGAGACCATCGTCGCAGGCGACTTCGGCAAAGGCGTGGTGGTCGGCGGTGACGCCTACCGCCCGGGCGTCGGAGACGGCGCAGGTCGTCCTGCCCAGGGCGCGCAGGTCGGCGGTGAGGGCCGGATAGGCGACCGAGGCCCTGGAGAGCCGGCAATCATAGCCCATCAATTGGACGTGGGCGCAGTCGATCACGACGGCCGGACCCGTCGCCGGGAAGAAGGCCACGGCGCCCGCCGGACGGTCGGCGCAGGCCAGCTCCACCGCCTGCGCGCCGTCCGAACGCTTGGCGTGGACGAGATAGTCGGAGACCTGGCACAGGAACCCCGCGGCAGCGACCTCGCGGCCATAGATGGTGGCCTGGTCGGCTCGGGCGGCCCGGCTGTCGGTGAGCTGGCACCCACCGGCCAGGATGAGCCCGGCCGAGGCGCAGTCGACCGCCCGCGCCAGCCGGCCGTCGAGCCCCTGCTTGAGCAGATAACCATGCCCGTCCTGACAGGCCGCCTCCCAGAAGCTGTCGCCGTCACGCCCGGACTCGCCGATATAAGCGCGGTCCTTGATGGCGCAGGGGATTCCCGCCTGCGACGCCAGATGATCGACCATGGCCAGCTGCGCCTTGCGGTCGGTGTAGAGGCAGCTCACCGTCCCGCCCTCGGCGTAGCTGAAGCAGGGGTGGATATCGATCGGCCTGTCCAGTCGCGGCGGCGTGCTGGTCATAATGATGAAGCCCCCGCCGCCCCCGCAGGCCAGTTCAAAGGCCGTCCGGGTCGGAGAATGACCGATCTCCCGCACCCGGTCCGGCGGACAGTCCTTGCCGGTGCGCGCGACGTAACTCACGAGACCGACGCGAGGGTCGCGGTTCTCGGACAGATCGCAGCGCAGGTCGCTCCTTCCGGCCCGCGGCCGCGCGATCGCCATCTCCAGGCAGGTCACCGCCTGGGCCGGCGCCCCTTTCGTCTTGGTCAGGATGAAGCCGAGATCGCCGGCGCAGGCGATCTCGTAGAAGGCGGCCTTGCCCCGGCCATGGTTCGCGTCGAGGTCGCCGATCCAGCGCGCGTCGGCGACATGGCAGTCCAGCCCCGCTTCGACCGTCAGGGCCGGCGCCTCCGCCATGCCCCGCTTGCGCATCTCCGCCGACGTGGGCGGGAAGTAGCGCTTCCGAGCGTCCACCGCGGTGATCATGGGCGCGAGGTTGTTCAGGTCGCGCGTCTTGATGGCCTGGGTGGTGCTGTCGTCGACCTTGAACTGCGCAAGGGCGGGAGAGGCGACGAACGCCAGGATCACACCCAGCACCGCCGCGGCCATGCGACCGGTCATGCCTCGCCTCCCACTGTCAGCCTTTCGCCGGCCGATCGCCGATCTGATGGCTGTCCGTGACCCGACGACTTTGACGCAAAGTCCCGTTCGCGGGAAGCTTTTGGCGCCGAAACGCGTGACGAAACCAATAAACGGCGTGGCGCC
>DATBEN010000072.1:0-4177 GCA_036276055.1 Caulobacteraceae bacterium | reverse complement strand
CATGTCCGGCGTGACGCCGAACCGCTCGGCGGCGGTGGCGTAGCCGAGACGACCGAAGGCGGTGATCACCTCGTCGAAGATCAGCAGGATGCCGTGGCGGGTGGCGATCTCCCGCAGGCGCTCGAGATAGCCCTTGGGCGGAACGAGCACGCCCGTCGATCCGGCCATCGGCTCGACGATCACCGCGGCGATGGTGTCGGCGCCGTGCAGGGCGACGAGCCGCTCCAGGTCGTCGGCCAGATCCGCCCCCGTCTCCCGCTGTCCCCGCACGAAGGTCCCGCTCGCGGGATCATGGGTGTGCCGCAGGTGATCGACGCCGGGCAGCATCGGTCCCCAGTGGCGACGGTTGGGCCCGATGCCGCCCACGCTGATCCCGCCGAAGCCCACCCCGTGGTAGGCGCGCTCGCGGCCGATGAGGCGGGTGCGCGAGCCCTGTCCGATCGCCTTCTGATAGGCCAGGGCGATCTTCAGGGCGCTGTCCACCGCCTCCGAGCCGGAATTGCAGAAGAACAGGTGATCGATGCCGAGGGGGAAGATCTCGGCGACGCGGGTGGCCAGCTCGAACACCAGCGGGTGGCCGAGGTGGAAGGTCGGACCGAAGTCGAGTTCGCCCGCCTGGCGCCGGATCGCCTCGACGATCGGCTCGCGGGTGTGGCCGGCGTTGACGCACCACAGGCCCGAGGTTCCGTCGAGCACCGGCCGGTCGTCGGGCGTGTAGTAGTACATGTCCTTGGCGCGGGAGAGCAGGCGCGGCTGCTGCTTGAACGCCCGGTTGTTGCTGAAGGGCATCCAGAAGGCTTCGAGCGAATTGCTGCGCGGCGCGTCGTCCATGGTCCGGTCCTGTGCTCCCTTCCGTCCCCGGAAGGGTGGCCGCGCGAAGGCGGCCGGGTGGGAAGGCGATCGGGGAAGCGCGTGGCGCCCGGACGCCAGGCGCGCTCCCTCGCATGTCCGCGGGGCGGACGTTGTCCCATAACCGGCGCAAGGCGCCGATGCACGCCCGCCGCGGCTGGAAGCGGCTAGAAGTGGTAGTTCGCCGACATGCCGACCGTGCGCGGCCGAAGGGTCTCGGCCTCATAGAGCAGGGTCGCGGCGTCCTCGTGCTGCAGGTTGAGCTGCGGATGGGCGTCCGCCAGGTTGTTGGCGTACACCGCGAAGTCCCACCGCTGGATCGTGATCCCGGCGCGCGCGAACAGCTGGTTCACCGGCGGGTTCGGCCTCAGGCCCGGATCATAGAAGGCCGTGTTCGGGTCTTCGGTGGGGATGGGACGCGTGCGACGGCTGTTGAAGGAGTCGTCGAGCCTGACGAAGGCGTCCCGCCCGAAGGCCTGGAAGTTGTACTGGGCGCCGAGGGAGACGGTCCACGGGCCGGAGTCCGAGACGATATTGTCACCCTTGATGTCGAGCACGTCGCCATTGGCGTCCAGGGCGGTCTTGGTAAAATAGGCGTCAGTGTAACCGACCGCCAGATCAAAGATGAGGTGACGCGTCGCCTGCCACTGGCTTTGGAAGTCGAAGCCCTTGCTGACCGCGTCGCCCGCATTGGTGGTGAACTGGATTCCACAGGAGGGGACGTAGAAGGCCTGCTGGATGTTCGACCAAGTGATATAATACAGGCTCGCCTGCACGCTCAGCGTGTGCTGCAGGAAACTGTCCTTCGTTCCGACCTCGTAGTTCCACACCGAGTCGGAATTGTACGAGTCGGGGAAACCCGGTCCGCAGGCTTGAACGGGCAGCGGCGGCGTCGCGCCGCCGATGCGGAAGCCCTTGGCCGCGGTGAAGTACACCATGTCCTCCTGGGTGAGCTGGTAGGTCAGGCTGGCCTTGGGCGTGAACGGGTGATCGCTCTGGGCGCCCGTGGCGATGGCGGGAACCCCTCCGTTGTCCAGCAGGTCCTGCGGTCCGTCGTTGGAGTTGATGAAGCGGAAGTTGGTCCAGGCGTAGCGCAGCCCGATCTCCAGCTTCAGCCGCTTGGTGAAGGCGTAGGTCGCGTCGGCGAAGATCGCCTCCTGGCGGTCCCTCGCCCGCGTGTTGTTGTCATAGTCGACGCCGCCCGGGAGCAGGTCCTCGCCCCATGCGGTCAGCATGTCCTCGGCCCACAGGTACTGGGTGAGCTGCGGCAGCTGCGGATCGAAGATCTGCTCATTGCTCTGCTGCCGGTCGTAGGAAAAGAAGAATCCGGCCGTCCACTGCAGGCGGGAATTCTTCTCAGCCGAGACGACGCGCACCTCTTCGGTGAAGTTCTGCTGCGCATTGGTGATGGTGTTGCTGGCCTGATAGCCCGCGAGCCCCGGGTCCTGGGCGATGTTCGGGCCGGTGGCGGTGAGGAGCGGATAGAGCCCCTGGCAGTTGTTGGCGCACGGCGTCCCCTGCGGATCGGACGGATAGCCGAAGATGCTGAGCGCCGGATCGCTCGTCAGATAGTGCTGGAAATACGAGAGGTTGTAGAGCGTCCCCGAATAGCCGCTCACCCGCTCCCGCCGGTCATAGTAGGAGGTGTTCGAGATCACGTTCACCGGCCCGGCGTCCCATTCGACGCGGACCGCCGGCAGGACGAAGTGGTCGTTGTCCGGCTGGCGGTCGGGCGTCGCGTTCAGATATGACCCGGAGCTCGGGTTGGAGATGCTGACCCAGTATTCGTCCTGCTGGTTCTGGTCCCGCACCTGCCAGTCCACGCTTGGCGTGATCGTCAGGTTCGAGACCGGCGCCCAGGTGACGGCCGCGCGGACGACGTAGGTGTCGATCCGGTTGGCGTTCTTCTCGATCGGCTGAAGGGTCTGGTCGTTGACCCAGTCCACATAGCCCCCGTCCCGCCTCGACCAGGCGCTGATACGGAAACCCAGCTTGTCCTGGACGATGGGACCGCCCACGGCCACCCCGCCTTCGTAGCTGGGCGCTCCGTCCTGGGTCCAGGCCACCTCGGCGTGCGCCATCCCGCTGTAGGTGGTCAGGCTCGGCTGGTTGGTGATGTAGCGGATGGTCCCGCCTTCCGAGCCGGCGCCGAACAGCGTTCCCTGGGGCCCGCGCAGCACCTCCACCCGATTGAGATCGAACACCACCGGCAAGGTGCTGTTGGCGTTCAGGCCGAGGTTGCGCACCTGGATCGGCGTATCGTCGATATAGATGCCGGTGGTGCTCGATCCAGCTGTCGATTCGATGCCGCGAATCGAGATGTCATGACTGTCGGAGCTGTATTCTATCCCGGGCGTGTACTGGACGATATCGGCAAACGTCTTGATCTCGAGCGATTCCAATCGGGAACTCGTGAACGCCGTGATGCTCTCCGGCACCTTGTTGATGGTTTCTTCCCGCCGCGTGGCGGTCACCACGACCTCGCCTATGTCCGTGGAGCTGTTTGCCAAAGGACCGCCCGGTGTGTCCGCCGGGGCGGCCTGTGCTGCTGAGACAAGCGCCAGCGGAATCAAGGAAATCCCGAAGAACCAGGCCTTCCGACGTGCTCTCATGACACGGCGCCCCCAAGTTGTTGTTGGACTTGAGGTTCGACTCAGCCGCGCCATCGGTCAAGTCGCTCTGTTTTCGACCACGCCGCCGCCGCATCCCCCCCGGCTTGGCGCCCGCCAGAGGTCAGCTATGCTCCAGGCATGGGCGAGATGAAGCAGATCGGAGAGGCCGCCGGCGCGTTGCCGGTGCGCGGACCGCGCTCCGCCAAGGGCGCTACGGCGCGTGTCGAGACCGGCGCGGGCGACCCGGCGGCCAACGCGCGCCACTGGGCCGCCGAGCGCGGCGTGACGGAAATCGAGTGCCTGGTGCCCGATCTGGCGGGGGTCGCGCGCGGCAAGATCATGCCGGCGCAGAAGTTCTTCGAGGACACGGCCATGGCCCTGCCCTCCTCGATCTTCATGCAGACGATTTCCGGCGAATATCCCGAGGAGACCGAGGACTTCCACTACGATCCCTCGGACGGCGACATTCAGCTTCGCCCGGATTTCGCGACCCTGACGCTTGTGCCCTGGGCGCGCGATCCGACCGCGCAGGTGATCCACGATGCGGTCTATCACGACGGCCGCGCGGTGGAGATCGCCCCGCGGCAGGTGCTCAAGCGGGTCATCGCGCTCTTCCACGAGCACGGCTGGAAGCCGGTGGTGGCGCCCGAGATCGAGTTCTATCTGGTCAAGCGCAACACCGACCCCGACTATCCCCTCGAGCCGCCGATCGGCCG
>DATBEN010000071.1:0-48443 GCA_036276055.1 Caulobacteraceae bacterium | reverse complement strand
TATACGCCTACGTCCACGACCTCTCTCGGGTTCCTCGACGTCGGGGACGTGATCACGAAACTTGACCCATTCGGTTCGTCGTCCGCTCAGGCGCTCGGCATCAGCAACACCGGCGAGATCGTCGGCCTGTACGTGGACGGCAGCGGCAACACCGACGGTTTCGTCGATATCGGCGGCATGTTCAGCTCGTTCGTGGTGACCGGCTCGGTTGGTCAGACGGTCGTCAACGGCGTCAATGATAAGGGCCAACTGGTCGGCTTCTACACCGACGCCAACGGCAACACGGATGGCTTTGTGGCCACCCCGGTACCCGAGCCGGCCGCCTGGGCGCTGATGACAATCGGTCTCGGCGTCATCGGCGGCTCGCTCCGCCGGCGCCGCCCGTCAGCGATCTCCTGACGGCGCGCCATCGCGCCCGACGGCAACGAAGGCTATTTCCGCCGCCGCTCGAGAGGTGTTGGCAGACGGCGCGCGAAATTGCCGCGATCAAATGATTATGCGCCTGTAGCCTAATCGGTATTGATGCGCTCTCCGATGCGATTCGGGACGGTCAATGCCTTCGATAACATCAGAAAATTCTAATAGAATTCGGGGGGGCGCGCAAAAGGAACGAAAGCGGACGCGTGCCGATCACCTTGACGCGTCTTTCTGGCATTCATTGTGCGCAGGAATTGTTCGAGGCCGCGCCATTTGGAATTTTGATTACGGCCGGCTCACGGCCGGACGATCCCATTAGTTACGTAAACCCCGCCTTCTGCGCCGCCACCGGCTATTCGGCGGAGGAGGTGCTCGGCCTCAACCCACGTTTCCTTCAGGGGCCCCAGACCGATCCGGCCCACGTCGCGGCGATCCAGAAGGCTCTCTCCGAGCAGCGCCCGATCAGACAAAGGATCCTGAACTACCGCAAGGACGGGTCACCGCTCTGGCACGAGCTCGCCATTAATCCGATGCGGGACGCGTCGGGCAGGTTGCAGGGCTTCATCGCCGTCCAAAAAGACGTTACCGAGATCGTCGCCGCACAGGCGCAGGCGTTGGAGACCCGCCGCCTGCTCGACAATCTGACCGACAACCTTCCCGGTTTCGTCTCGCGCAGACGGCAGTCGTCCTTCGACCAGGCGGAGTTCGTCTTCTTCAGCCGATCGCTAAACCGGCTGCTGGAAGTGGATCACGGTCCCGCGACGCTCGAAGAGTTTCTCCGGTACGTGCACCCGGACGATGTCGAGGCCCTCGCGCAGGCCGTCTTGGCCGGCGCCGACCATCAGAGCGAAGTGATCGCGGACTACCGGCTCGTCACCAGCACCGGCCGCGAAGTCTGGATCCGTGCGTCGAGCCGCCCGCAACGCCTCAGCGATGGCGAGATCGTGTGGGACGCCTGCTGCATCGACGTCACGCGCGAACGCGAGGCCCAAGAGCGCCTCGCGTTCCTGCGCAACCACGATCCCCTCACGGGCCTGCCTAACCGTGTGCGCCTGGAAGAGCAGCTTCTGGCGGCCGGTGGCGAGCGGTTCACGCTCGTGGTCGTGGAATTCGACGAGATAGACGAGGTGCGCACGGTGCTCGGGACAGGGCAAGCCGAGCGGCTCCTCCACGGAATCACCGAGCGCCTCGCGCGATGCGTCAACGACCCGGATCACTTGAGCAGACTGGGAGAGGTGCAGTTCGCCCTGCTCGCGCCGCACGAGGTCGGCGACGGCCTGCCGGCGCTGGTGCAACGCGAATTCGAGCCTCCGCTCGACCTCGGCGATACGTCGGTCGTGGCCCGGCCGCATCTCGGCCTCGCTCAATATCCGCCTTCGGACGGAGGGCGCCAGGTTTCCGGCCCCGCCCTGGCGGGCAAGCTGTTGAGGAACGCCCAGATGGCGCTTCACGAGGCCAGGCGCGGGAGGGCCGACGGGGCGGTGATGTACGACCCTGGCCTCCAGGCGCAGGCCGCGACGCGGATCCGGCTGAAACAGGCCCTGAGCGCGCCGCTGGATCTCGATCAATTCGAACTCGAGTACCAGCCCCTGGTCGACCTGCGGAGCCTGGAGATCATCGGGGCCGAGGCGCTCGTCCGCTGGCGTCATCCCGACCTCGGCCGACAGCTCCCGGACGTGTTCGTTCCCATCGCCGAGGAGACCGGCGCGATCGTGCAGCTTGGCGAGTGGGTCATGCGGAGCGCGATCCGGCAGGCCCGGCGCTGGTCCCGATTACGCCAGAAAATACGCGTCTCGGTGAACGTCTCCAGCCTTCAGATCCGCCGGCCGGGCTTTTCCGCAGGCGTAGCCGCGTTGCTGAAAGCGGCCGGCCTCGACGGACGGTTGCTCGAGATCGAGCTGACCGAGACGTTCCTGATCGAGAGTTCGAAAGTGGTGGACGAGAATCTCGAGGAGCTGCGCCGCATCGGCGTGAGCGTGGCCATCGACGACTTCGGGTCCGGCTATTCCTCATTGCAGTATCTCACGCGCTTTCCCGCCCAGCGCGTGAAGATCGACCGCTCGCTCGTGCGCGCGATCGGCGCGCGGCCGCACGGTGAGGCGGTCATCCGGGGCGTGCTCGAACTGGCCCGCAGCATGGACGTGGACGCCGTCTTCGAGGGGATCGAGAGCCAGGCGCAACTGGACTTCCTGCGCGCGCACGGCGCGAAGCTTGGACAGGGCTATTATTTCAGCCCGCCCTGCCCTGCCGGAACCTTCGAAGCGGCGCTGCTGCAGCAGACCTGGAGCTTTCTGCAGGCGTCGCCGCCACCCCTCGCCGGTCTTGCCTGACCGCCCCGGGGCGTTCCATACGCTGGCGACGCCGGCGACATGGGAGTCCCACCGATGAAGACCGAGAACCTCCGCTACGAGGCGGACGGCCTGCAGATGATCGGCCATTTCGCCTGGGACGAGCGCGCCTCGGGGACGCGGCCCGCCGTCCTCGTCTTCCCCGAAGCGTTTGGCCTGGGCGACCACGCCAAGCAGCGGGCCGAACGCCTTGCATCCGAATTCGGCTACGCCGCCCTCGCCTGCGACTTGCACGGCGAACAGTCGGTGATCTCCGATTTGGCGCAGGTCATGCCGCTGCTCGGGCCTCTGCGCTCGGAGGCCGCCAAGGTCCGCGCCCGCACCGTCAAGGCGCTCGAAGCCCTGGTCGCCCGTCCGGAGGTCGATGCGCGCCGCGTGGCCGCGATGGGCTTCTGTTTCGGCGGGACGATGTCGTTCGAACTGGCGCTCAGCGGCGCCGACATCCGTGCGGCGGTCGGATTCCACAGCGGCCTTCAGGTCACCTCGCCGGGTGACGCCAAGCAGATCAAGGGCAAGGTGATGGCGCTGCTCGGCGCAGACGATCCCGGCATACCGTCCGATCAGCGTGCGACGTTCGAGGCGATGCTGCGCGAGGCCGGCGTGGACTGGCAGATGACCCTCTACGGCGGCGTGGTCCACAGCTTCACCAACGAGCAGGCCGACCGCATGGGCCGACCGGAATTCGCGCGCTACGACGCCAACGCCGATCGCCGCTCGTGGAAGCAGATGAGCGACCTGCTGGCCGAGGTGTTCTCCTGAGCGGCCCAGCTCCGTTCGAGGCGCTCGTCTTCGACCTGGGCGGCGTGATCGCGAGCCACGACAACGCCGTCCTGGGAGAGCGTCTGCTCTCGCGGTGCGTGGCCGGGACCGAACTCGAAGCCCTCCGCGAGATCGGCGAAGACGAGGCGTTCGGGACCGGCGCGCCGATCGCCTCGCTTCATCGCCGTCTCGTCGACGAACTCGGCTATGCCGCCGACTGGAAGACCTTTCAGGCCGACTGGTGCTGTCATCTGGCGCTGGACCCGTCGATGCTTCGGTTCGTCGAGGCGCTGGCGCATCGCAATCGGGTCGTCATCTTTTCGAACACCAACGCCGAGCACTGGGCGTTCCTCGTGCACGAGTCCGAGGGGAGGCTGGCGGAATTCGAGGCGTATCTGAGCCACGAGATCGGTCGGTTGAAGCCGTCCATCGACTCCTTCCTCCACGTCGCCCGCGCCGCCGGACTCGATCCTCGGCGGTCGATTTTCTTCGACGACCGGAAGGACAACGTGGAAGGCGCCCGCGCCGCCGGCTTCCAGGCCGAGGTTTTCGTCGGCGAAGCGGCGCTGCGCGAGCGCCTGCGCCGCGATGGCGTGACCTGGGACGAGGATCCCACCGTCATCGCGTGAGGATGCTCTCGCCGGCACGCTCCCACCGACGCTCGATCTCCTCGAGCGTGCGGCCGCGGGTCTCGGGCACGAGGCGGAAACTGAACAGGAAGCCCAGGACGCCGACCACGGCGAAGCCAGCAAAAGCGGCCGTGGGGCCCACACCGGCGATGAGGGAGGGAAAGACCAGGGTCACGACCAGGTTCGAGAACCAGTTGGCAAAGGTCGCCACGCTCATCGCCCCGCCGCGCACGGCCAGGGGATAGATCTCGGAGATCATCACCCAGAACACAGGCCCAAGCCCAATCGCGAAGAAGCCGACGTAGGCGACCAGCGAGACAGTCGCGACCACCGCAGTAACCCCGCCAGGACCGTGGGCGAAGCCGGTCGCGAGCGCCGCCAGGCTCGCCACCATGCCGGCCTCGCCGACAAGCAGCAGAGGCCGCCGTCCCGCCCGGTCGAGCAGGCCGAGGGCGACGATGGTCATCACCACATTGCCGAGGCCCACGCCCATGGTCGCGAGGATCGACGCCGCAGCGCCGGGCATTCCCGCGCCCTGGAAGATGATCGGCGCATAGTAGATCACCGTGTTGATGCCGGTGACCTGCTGCAGGATGGCGAGCCCCACGCCGATCACCAGCGGGCGGCGCAGGGCCGGAGCCAGCAGACGGTTCAGCCGGACCGGATGCGCCTGCGCGGTGTTCTGGATGTCGGCCAGCTCGGCCGCCGCCTGCTCTGGCGGGCGGACTCGCCGAAGCACCTTCAGAGCCTCCTCCCGCCGTCCCGCTCGCGCGAGCCAGCGTGGGGATTCCGGCATGAAGAGCATCCCCGTCAGGAGGATGAGTGCGGGAACGACGCCGACACCGAGCATCCAGCGCCAACGGCCGCCGGGTTCGAAGACATAATCGACAATGTAGGAGGCGAAGATCCCGAGGGTAATCGCAAGCTGGTTGAGCGCGACGATGAGGCCACGACTGCGCGGAGGAGCGATCTCGGACAGGTACATGGGCGCGACGAACGAAGCGACGCCGATCGCCACGCCAATGATCAGCCGACTGATGACCAGCCAAGCGGCTGAGGCGGCGACGGCAGAGAGGGTCGAGCCGATGCAGAAAAGGGCGCCGGTGATGAGGATGACGGTTCGTCGGCCGATCCGGTCAGCGAGCGCGCCGCCGCCGACCGAACCTGCCGACGCCCCGGCCAGCGCCGCGCTCGTGACTACCCCAACCAGCAGCGGAGAGAGGTGGAATTCGGGACGGATGAACAACAGGGCTCCGGAGATCGCCCCCGTGTCGAAGCCGAAGAGGAGCCCGGCACAGGCGGCCACCGCGCCGATCACATAGACGATGCCCATGCGTCTCCCCTGACCCTGGCGCGCCGCGCCCCGGCGGAAATCCGCCGGGATTCGAACGGGCTCCCGAAATGTAACTCCCTCCCCACGCACCGGACGCCACGCCGGCTGTTCCTCGTCGGCTGGCCGGCCTAGATGGCGGATATCGCAAGCAGGAGGGAACAACGATGCAATACGTCCGCATGGGATCGACGGGCGCACAAGTCTCGCGCCTTTGCCTTGGGTGCATGAGCTTCGGCGGTGGAGCCGACTGGATGCTCGGCGAAGACGACAGCCGCGCCATCGTCCGCAAGGCCGTCGAGGCCGGAATCAACTTCTTCGACACCGCCGACGTCTATTCGCGCGGCCAGAGCGAGGAGATCCTTGGCCGCTCGCTCAAGGCGCTCAACGTGCGGCGCGACGAGGCCGTCGTGGCGACCAAGGTGTTCAACATCATGGGACGCGGTCCAAATCGAGGAGGCCTCTCCCGCAAGCATATCCATCAGTCCATCGACGCGAGCCTTCAGAGATTGGGGATGGACTATGTCGATCTCTACCAGATTCACCGCTTCGACTATGAAACCCCGATCGAAGAGACGATCGAGGCGCTCGACGACGTGGTGAAGGCGGGCAAGGCCATGTACATCGGCGCCAGTTCCATGTTCGCCTACCAGTTCTCGAAGTACCTGAGCCAAGCCGACCAGACCGGCCGCACGCGGTTCTCGATGATGCAGAACCACTACAACCTGCTCTATCGCGAGGAGGAGCGCGAGATGAACCCGCTCTGCCTGGAAGAGGGGGTCGGACTCATACCCTGGAGTCCCTTGGCTGGCGGCGTGCTGGCGGGTTCGCGCGAAGCGGGCACCACCCGGTCGAATTCCGCGTTCGGCCGGGATCGCTACCACCGCCCCGCCGATCAGGCGGTGATCGACGCGGTGCGTGAGGTCGCCGAGGCCCGCGGCGAGAGCCGCGCCCAGGTGGCGATGGCCTGGCTCCTGTCCAAACCGGCGGTCACCGCGCCCATCGTCGGCGCGACCAAGCTCTCGCACCTCGATGCGCCGCTGGCGGCCCTCGACTCCCCCCTCAGCCTGGGGGAGGTCGCCAAGCTCGAGTCCCCCTACGAGCCGCAGACTGTCATCGGCGCCCTGGGGCCGGAGGACCTCGCTGGACGCCGCCCGACCATCGAGTTCCGGCTTCGAGCAGCCTGAGGCCGCTCCGGCTTACGAACCTGGCTGCACCGCGGTGGACTCCCAGCCGCCGCCGAGCGCCAGGAAAAGGGCCACCTGGTCGGCCGACAACTGGGCGTCGGAGGCAGCGACGTCGCGCGCCGCAGCGGCGGCCGTTCGCTGCGCGTCCAGCAGCGAGAGCGATCCCGCCCGGCCGGCGACGTAGAGCGACCGTGCCTGGGCGACCGCTGCCTGCGCCTGGGTGTTCACTGCCACGAGGGCGGCGTGGCGATCGAGGTCGTGCGAATAGTCGGTCAGGGCGGTCTCGGTCTCGCGCAAGGCGCTGAGCACGACCCCGTCGAACCTTGCCAGGACGGCTCGGTCGTCCGCCTCCGCCCCTGCGATCCGGGCCCGCGACCAGAACCTCGACTCCACTGCTGCGATGAGGACTTCGTTACACCACTCCGCTCCAAAGCCTACGGGCAAGCTTCGGATCAGGGCGGAGGTTTCCCAACCGTCCACCAATGCCTCCGATCCCGCTTGGCGGATCGTGCTGAATGGGCGCCATCAGACGGCCCGTCCGACGGCCGACCCGATTGCGGTGGTTACCGCCATTGCCAGGGCGCCGAGGATCAGTACGCGGACGATTCCCCGCCCGATCGGAGCCCCGCCGGCGCGGGCGCCTACGGCGCCCAGCAAGCCCAGGCAGGCCAGGGACGCGATGGCGATCACCGCCTGCGCCACGCCCGTCGGCGAGAGCGCCGCAGCGACGAGCGGCAGAGCTGCGCCCGAGGCGAAGGCGCCCGCGGAGGCGAGCGCCGCCTGTATCGGCCGTGGACGCATCTCGTCGGTCAGACCCAGTTCGTCCCGCGCGTGGGCCTCCAGCGCGTCCTTCGCCATCAGTTGCTCGGCGACTTGATCGGCGAGACGCGCCTCGAGCCCTCGTTGGACATAGATTCCTGCCAGCTCGTGGCGCTCCCCGCGGGGATTTTCCTTCAGCTCCCGCCGCTCGCGCCCGAGGTCCGCCTGCGCCGAGTCCGCCTGCGAGCTGACAGACACATATTCGCCCGCGGCCATCGAGGTCGCGCCGGCCACGAGCCCCGCCAGCCCCGCCACGATCAGCGCGCGCTTGCCGTCCGAAGCGGCCGCGACGCCGAGGATCAGGCTGGACGTGGACAGGATGCCGTCGTTCGCGCCGAGGACCGCCGCCCTTAGCCAACTGGTGCGGTCCACGTAATGACGTTCCATGAAGCCCCTCGCTAAAGATCGCCCAGCCGAAACGCCGGTGATCCGAGAGCGCGCCGCACCGCGTTCACCGTCTCCTGCGGCGTCTGTAAAGTCGTGTCGATCGCGCAACGCTCGAGATCGCCAAGCGACGAGAATTGTCGGTGGAGATCCAGGATCGGTCCCGACGCGGCGAGTCCGTTCGCGCGGGCCTTGGCGCGCGCGAGAGCGACCTGCGCCGAGGGCCGCAGCACTACGTAGCTGAGCGGGGTTCCCAAGTTGCGGAACGGTTCGAGAAACCACGGCCCCACGACCCCGTCGATGACGACGAAGTAACCGCCCCGGGCGAAGGCGCCCGCCGCGCTCGCCACCGCCGACATGACGACCGTGTTCTGGGCGTGGGCCTCGCGACGCCAGGGCTCGATCGCGCCCGAGCCGATGGCGGCCCAGAAGTCGTCGGCGTGAAGCCAGACCCGAAGTCCGGGCCCCTCCGCCGCCAGGGCGCGGGCGATCGTGCTCTTACCGGCGCCCGGAGGTCCGGTCAGGACGAGGATCGTTCCAGCGGTCGCCTCAGGCGGCGACACGGCTCGCCCCGACCCGCTGGGCCAGGGAAGCAGCCATGAACTGGTCGAGGTCCCCGTCCAGCACGCCGGCGGTGTCGGAGGTCTCCACGTTCGTCCGCAAGTCCTTCACCATCTGGTACGGCTGCAGCACGTAAGACCGGATCTGATGGCCCCAGCCGATGTCGGTCTTGGCGTCCTCGACCGCTTGGGCGGCCGCCTCGCGCTTCTGCAGCTCGGCCTCGTAAAGGCGCGCGCGGAGCATTTTCCACGCCTGGTCACGGTTCTGGTGCTGTGAGCGCTGGGTCTGGCAGGCGACCACGATCCCGGTGGGGATGTGCGTGAGGCGCACCGCCGAGTCCGTCTTGTTCACGTGCTGACCGCCCGCGCCGCTGGAGCGATAGGTGTCGGTGCGCACGTCGGCGGGATTGATCTCGATCTCGATCTTGTCGTCGATGACCGGATAGACCCAGACCGAGGCGAAGCTCGTGTGCCTCTTGGCCGCCGCGTCGAACGGAGAGATCCGCACCAGCCGGTGGACGCCGGCCTCGGTCTTCAGCCAACCGTAGGCGTTCGTCCCGCTGACCTTCACCGTCGCGGACTTGATCCCCGCCTGCTCGCCGGCTGTCTCTTCGATGAACTCCACGTCCATGCCGTGGGCGCCGGCCCAGCGGGTGTACATGCGAAGAAGCATGGACGCCCAGTCGGCGCTTTCGGTGCCGCCGGCGCCGGAATTCACCTCGACATAGGCGTCGGTCCCATCTGCCTCGCCAGACAGCAAGGCTTCCAGCTCCGCCGTGGCCGCGATCCCCTTCAGCGAGCGGAGCTGGGCCGCCGCTTCGTCGAGGGAAGTGCCGTCGGACTCCGCCTCGGCAAGCTCGGCGTATTCCAGGGCGTCTGCGCGCTCGCGTTCGAGCCGCCGGACCCGCTCGATAGCGTCGCCCAGGCGCGTGCGCTCGCGCATCAGGACCTGAGCCGCCTCGGCGTCATCCCAGAGAGTCGGGTCTTCGACCCGCGCGTTCAATTCGTCGAGACGCCTTAGGGCTGGTTCCCAGTCAAAGACGCCTCCTGAGCAGCCCGACGGACTGCTCGATATCGGCCGCCAGGGCCTCGATATCCGCTCTCATGATCTCTCTTCAGCCTCTCAGCAGGCGCGGGGGGTTAGCGTGGGCCACTCGCCGACGCAATGCCCACCGATCGAACGATAGATAGTCAGAAGGGAACGCGCATCGAGTCGGGCGGCCGCGCCGGCGGCGGGGCGGGGATCGCTGGCCCTGAGGGAAGCACGGGCGCCGGCGCTCCAGGAGGCAGGATGCCTCCAAAAGGTGTCGTTTGGCCGGGCGCGAGCGTCGCCGGCTGCACGAGGTGGGGTTCCGTACCGGGGCGGAAGGCTTCGCGATTCCCGCCGACCCAGACGAGCTTCGCGTTCTCCGGCGCCTTCAAATCTATCTTCGGCAGCCCCTTGAGCGCCTCCTGCATGAACTCGACGAAGATCGGCAGGGCCGCGACCGCGCCGGTCTCGCCCTTTCCAAGCGAGCGGTTGTCGTCGAACCCGACGAAGACCCCCGCGACGACCTGCGGGGAGAAGCCCATGAACCAGGCGCTGCGGAAGTCATTGGTCGTGCCGGTCTTCCCGCCGATCGGACGGCCGAGCACCTGGGCCGCGACGGCGGTCCCGTGCTGGACCACGCCCTCGAGCATCAGGTCGATCTGGTAGGCAGTGATCGGATCGATCAGCTGGGCGCCCGCCGGCTGCAAGTCGGGTCCGTCCGCGCCGGTGAACGGCGCCTCGCAGTCGGGGCAGTCGCGATGGTCCGCCTTGTAAAGCAGGTTTCCGTCGCGGTCCTCCACCTCCTCGATCAGGTGCGGAGAGACCTTGCGCCCTTCGTTGACGAGGGATGCATAGGCCCCGGTCATCCGGAACGGTGTCGTCTCGCCGGCGCCAAGCGCCATCGACAGGACCGGGTCCATGTGGTCGACGATGCCGAAGGCCTTGGCGGTGGCCACGATCCTGCGCATCCCCACCTGTTGGGCGATACGCACGGTCATGGTGTTCAGCGAGAGCTCCAGGCCACGGCGGAAGATCAGCGGGCCGTACGCCACGTTCCGCTCGTAGTTCTCCGGCCGCCAGGCCTCGCCATTGAAGCCGGGCAGGCTGATCGGGGCGGCGCTGACGATGCTGGCGGGGGTGAACTGCCCGGTCTCCAGCGCCGTGGCGTAAACGAACGGCTTGAAGGACGAGCCGGGCTGTCGATAGGCCTGGGTCGCGCGGTTGAAGTTGGAGAGCGAGAAACTATAGCCCCCAACCATCGCCAGGACCCGACCACTATAGGGCTCCATGGCGACGATGGCGCCATTGACCTGGGGCACCTGGCGCAGGTGGAAACCACCCCCCTCCGCCGGCTCCACCCACACCAGGTCGCCCTCGTGCAAGCCTCGCCCGCCGTTGGCCCACGCCACGTCCGCCGGGACGATCTCGCCGGCCTCGTTGGTCGCCGCGGTCTGAACTCGGATGACGCTCCCGTGAACCGACGTCACCAGGGCCGCCAGCCACATCCTGCGCTCGGATGGGGGGCTCGATGCAAGCGTGGCCTGCTGCCACCCCGGCGCATTGGCGACGTGGCCCCACGCTCCGCGCCAGCCGTGACGGTGGTCGTAGGTCTCGAGGCCGTCCATCAACGCGACCCGCGCGGCCGTCTGCAGGCGCGGATCCAGGGTGGTCCGCATGTAGTAGCCGCCCTGGTTGAGGTCGGAGCCTACCGACTTGATCTGCAGCGCCTCCCGGTGCGCTTCGTCCACGAAATAGTCGGCGTCATGGTACTTGGCGCGCAGGGGCGCAGACTCGACCTCGAGGTCCTCCTTCATCGCCGCCTGGGCGTCCGCTTGCGTGACCCAGCCGAGGCTCGCCATCTCGGCCAGGATCATGTTGCGCCGGCGGATCGCCGCGGCCTTCTGCCGGATGGGCTGATAATTGTCCGGCCCCTTGGGCAGAGCGGCGAGATAGGCGCACTGCGCCAGCGTCAGATCGGAGATCGACTTGCCAAAGTAATTGTAAGCCGCGGCGCCCACTCCGTAGGAGCGATAGCCCAGCCAGATTTCGTTGAGATAGAGTTCGAGGATCTGCTTCTTCGACATCACCTCCTCGATCCGGGTGGCGAGGATCGCCTCCTTGATCTTCCGCCCGACGCTGACGCGGTTGTTGAGCACAACGTTCTTCGCCACCTGCTGGGTGATGGTCGAGCCGCCCTCAGGGCGTCGCCCCTGCAGGACGAAGAACACGTCCTTGAACATGGCGCGCGACATGCCACTGACGTCGACGCCGCCATGTTCGAAGAAGTTGTGATCCTCGGCGGCCAGGAAGGCGTAGACCAGCCGCGGCGGAATCTGGTCGTAGGGCACATAGATCCGCCGGACCTTCGAGAATTCGCCCAGCAGGGTGCCGTCCCAGGCGTAGACGCGTGTCGCCGTCGGTGGGTGGTAGTTGGCCAGCTCCTCGGCGCTCGGCATGCTGTGGAACAGCACGCCCGCATACAAGGCAGCCGAGAGGGCGGTGAGGGCGACGGCGCCGGCGATGATGCGACCAGCCATCACCACGCGCGGGGGCAGAGATTCCAAGATCCGATGAACCCTTCCGCGGGGACCGCCCACGCCACCCAGAAGACGTTCCGATAGCAACCTTCCGCGCCCAGGCCAACGCCGCGCCGCGGGGGGCGCGGCGCCCTGCCCCACCCCGCACGGTCGACAAAGCCGCCTTTAGCGAACGTCGCCACGAAGCTATGGGAGGCGGATGAACCAGGCCATGATCCAGGTCCGCCACGACTCCAGAGGCGGGAGCCGCGTCGCCTTCGTTGTCATAGACAACGCGGCCAAGCTGAACGTCCTGTCCGCCCGCGTGAAGGAAGATTTCCTGGCGGCGATGACGGCGCTGTCGCTGGACGAGACGCTGAGGGCCGTTGTCCTGGCGGGCGCAGGCGAGCGCGCCTTCATCGGCGGCGCCGACATCGACGAGATGGGCGCCATCGCCTCGCCCGATCAGGCGCGCGCCTTCATCTCCACGGTGCACGCCTGCTGTGCGGCGGTCCGGGACATGCCCGTGCCGGTGATCGCGATGATCCACGGCTGGTGCCTTGGCGCGGGCCTGGAGGTGGCCGCCGCCTGTGATCTTCGGCTGGCCGACACGTCCGCCCGCTTTGGCATGCCGGAGGTCAAGCTCGGCATCCCCTCGGTCGTCGAGGCGGCGTTGCTGCCTGGCCTGATCGGCTGGGGGCGAACGCGGGAACTGCTGATGTTCGGCGAGATCATCAACGCGCGCCGGGCGTACGAGATCGGGCTTGTCGATGAACTCGTCGAGCCCGGCGCCCTCGAAGGTGCGGTCGAGGCCCGGCTGCAGGCCCTCCTCACCTCCAAGCCCCGCGCCGTGCGCCTGCAGAAGGCCCTGATCCGCAGATGGGAGGCCCTGCCCTTGTCCGAGGCCATCGCGACGGGAATCGAGAGCTTCGCCGACGCGTTCCGGACCTCCGAACCGACGGAGGCGATGGCCGAGTTTCGCAAGGCGCGCGCCGCCCGCCGCAGTTGAACGTCACTGCAGCGAAGCTCGACCGTCGGGTCGACGTCGGCGATCGTCGAACAGGCGGTAGGCTCCCGCAAGGTTTTCGCAGGCCGCGCGCAGGGCGGCGCCCTGGGCGTCGGCGAGACGCTCGCCGGTCTCGCGTTCGACCACCGCGCGCCAATCCTCCGCGCGCCCCTCGACCACGGCCGCCTCGCAGAGCGCCGACAGCAGTCGGGCGCTGGCGGCGCCTGATAGCTCCAGCACCGCCGCGATCCGTTCGCCGGCGCGAAGCCGCGCATCGGAGAATCCCTGTGGATCGCGCTGGATGTCGACCCGCGGACTGAATTCCCGCGTTCCCGACAGGGTTCGGTGGAGCGCCGCCAAGTCCTGCTGCAACCGCCGCACCGCGCCCAGCGCGTCAGGGGCGAGTCGCCCGCGTGCGGACAGCAGGTCGAAGATGTCCTGACGGCGCGCGCGGACCACCTTGCCACGCGCGCCCAGCCGGGCCTCCACGTCGCCATTGACCGGCAGGCGCAGGGATCGCGCGTCCACGCCCCACCCATCGGGCTCAGCGGCGCGGGCACGCTCAAGAGCGCGGCGGCGAAGGATGGATTGCGGCGTGGACGGCGGAGCGGTTCGACGACGACCGCTCATTCGCGCTCCCCGAGCCAGGCGATGACCTGGGCTTCGTAGCGCTCGGCAGGGGCGACCCTGGGACCTCGCATCGCCGAACGATGCGCCGCGCAGTAGATCCGGCCGCGAGTCGGATTGCAGCAGGACAGCGTCCACTGCCCCTCCCCTGCGACAGGGAATGCACATTCTCCTTTTTTGCGTGTAAGCCAAGGTCGAGGCGCGAAAGCGATCGCGAGCGGGCGGGGTGATTCCGTCATGTGAAAATGGTTGCAATTCGCAAAGTCCGTGTAAAGGTTGAATCTTGCAAATTAGGGGGTGACGAAGGGCGGCAAGTTTGCATAATGCGCTCATGGTCAGATCCAACCAACCCAACTACCTGAGGGCTTGGCGGGAGTTCCGCGGCCTCACCCAGGCCAAGCTCGCCGACGCCGCAGGCACCACCGGAGCCGTGATCAGCCTGCTCGAGAGCGGCGAGCGGGGCTTGTCCGACAAGTGGCTGCGCATCCTCGCCCCAATTCTGGGGACGCGGCCAGGGCACCTGCTGGAAGTCGATCCTCACGACGTGGACACGGACATCCTTGAGATCTGGGCCGACATCCCGGAGGATCGGAAATCCCAGGCTCGCGCGGTGCTGCAGACCTTCATTCAGAAGTCGAGCCGGCAGGCCTGATCGCTATGGGCTGCGATCAAGACCGGCCCCAACCCCCCAACTACCTGCGCGCGTGGCGCGAGCATCGGGGGCTGACGCAAGCGCAGCTCGCGGCCATCGTCGACACTGAAGGGTCAGTCATCAGCCTGCTGGAGAGCGGGGATCGAGGCCTCTCCGGCAAATGGCTCCGCCGGCTGGCGCCGGCGCTCGAGACGACCCCCGGCCTCCTGCTCGACTTCCCTCCAGAGGGCGTCGACGAGGCGATGCTTCAGCTTTGGGGTCGGATGCCGGAGGCGAAGAAGTCTGCGGTGAAAACCAAGCTCTTTGGCAACGTGGTCGAGCTTCGCGCTCCCTCGCGCGATCAGGACGAGGATCCGGTGACGGAGCGCGACAAGAAACGTTGATCCGTATGTATTGCATTTCGCAATCTTTCCCTTTATCGATCGCATAGGCTCGGCGGACGAGACAGGCCATAAGGGAACGTCTCGGCTCCGCCTCGAGCGAGCGGGAAGGGAATGCGATGACCAACGATCCACGCCTCGGTCGACGGCCAAATTATCTGCGCGCATGGCGCGAGTATCGCGGCCTGACCCAGGCGCAACTGGCCGAAATCATCGGGACAGAAGGTTCCGTCATCAGCCTGCTGGAGAGCGGGGATCGAGGTCTCTCCGGCAGATGGCTCCGCCGGCTGGCGCCGGCGCTCGAGACGACGCCCGGCCTCCTGCTCGACTTCGACCCAGACGCGATCGACGAAGCGATGTCGCAGCTGTGGGCGCGCATCCCAGACCCAATGCGGCCCAGTAGCCACTTGTCCATGGACCGCTCACCGGACGAAGGACGTGCTGCGAAGTGGCCACGCGCCCGGACGCGAACCGACATTCCCGAGAACTTCGACGCGCGTGTCGACCCCGGATTCGACATTCCCGAGCTGTGGTCGAGGATCGCCGACGAGGACAAGCCAGCGGCGCTGGCCGCGCTCAAGGCGCTGATCCCGCGACACTGACCGTGTGGTCCCGCACGGCCCCGGTGCAGGGGAGCCTTGACCACAAACGTTGCATTATGCAATTATTGTGGTCTCGTCCACATTGAAGGCTACCAAGATGGCGCAAGACCTTCGCACCCTGCGGCTGGCGGCGTTCGACGCCCACAGCCGCGACTTCCTTCAGGAGGCGCGCCGCAGGCGCGACGGCGAAGATCGCCTGGCCCGCAGAGAGATCGAGAGCCTTGCCGGCCTCGCCGATCAGGTCGTCCGCAGCCTGGGCGACTGGCGCGATCGCGCCGCCAGGCTCGACTTCGCCCTTCGCGCGCCGCTCGACCTGCCAATCGCGGCGCGGGCGCTGACCGAGACGGTGTTCGACGACATGCTGGAGCCGGAGGCGACCCGCGTGTTCGCCGCGGCGATCGACCTGGCGCTGTAGGTCCGGCGTGCGTGTCCGGCATCTGGGCGGCGGCCTCCTCAGCGAGGCCGGTCCGCTGACTCTGAACCAGGGGCGCGCCCTGGCCGATCTCCTGCGCGAGCGCCTGATCGAGGTGGAGGTGGCCCTCGCCGCAGCCGAAGCCTGGAGACGCGCCGCCGGCTGGCGGGATCCCGAACAGGCGGACCAGCATGGGTCGGTCTGCGCCTAAGCCGCTCAGGCTGGTGCGTGGGCGTCCAGGGCGTCTAGATCGGCGAGGATCCGACGTCCTTCGCCGGTTCCCTTGGCGGCTATGACCTGACCCTCGATATCCCGGCGCGTGCGAGCGGCGGCGAGCTCGCGCTCGGTGCGTCCGTGCCACTCGACCATCTTTGCCCACACCGGATCGATGATCTCGGTTCCCGCGACCGTCTTTCCGCGCACGCGCCAGGTGAAGCTGCGAAGCTCGGAGACGACCACCTGGAGGTAACCGACGTGGGAGGCTTCGTCGGCGCGGATACGCTCCACGATCAGGGCCGCCAGTTCCGCCTCTTCGCGACGATCGGTGAAGAGCTCCGGATCGCGGAACAGGCGGCAGCAGAGGGCGAAGAAGGACTCGGCCCGCACTTCGATCATCAGCACGTTCATGAGCATGCGGATCAGCTGTTCGAGCCCCTCGGGGAGCTGGGGCATCTCGCGCCCGTCGACCTCGCGGGAGATGCTGGCAGGCGCCTCCACCAGCGGATAGGCGCCCTTCCCGAACACGAGGTCGCGCGCCGCGAACCACATCTTGTCGTGCGCGCCCAGGCCAGGTTGGGCCGGGTCGCCGCCTTCATCCGCGCCGTGCGCGTAGAACAGCCCTTGGTTCAGATGGCCAACCGCGGTCTCCTCCATGGATTCCACGACGAGGGGCTGAAGGTCCGGGGCGACCGCTTTGCACAGGTTCTGGCCGCGCCCTTCGATGATGCCGGTGACGGTCAGGGAGTTCCAGAGCGCCTGCCCCAGACCGTTCTTCAGAAGGAGTTTGTGCTGTTCGAAGGTCGGATAGCCTTCGCGTTCGAGCAGGCGGCCGCTGGCGTCGATCAGCGGCCAGCCCCGGCGCTGCAGGGCCTCGCCCCAGGCGCGCACGGCGGGCCAGCGGACGAGCGTGCGCGGAGAGACATAGGACCCGTCCTCCACGAACCCGCCATGCAGCCTGTATCCGGCCGCCTCGTGCGAGCGCACATACCTGTGGCTGCTGAGAAGCTGGTCGCGGCTATAGCGCAGGGGGGCGTTCATCCTGGTGTCTCTCTCCCGTCTTCTTGACCCGACCTTATCACTGATCAGGAACCCTGGAAGGCTTTCGCCTCAGGCCATGCGCCGTCTGGGCTGTCCGTTCAGCGCCGCCCCAGCATCAGCCGGAAGGGTGACGAAGAAGAGGGTCGAGCCGAGTGCAAGCAAGCCAATCACGATGAACACCGGCGCGACTACCGCCCCTGTGAGACGGGTCGCGTGGGACTGGGCCATGAACAAGCGGAGCAGGACGGCCGCGAGCCCGATGCCGATGCTCTGCGACAGCTGCTGGCCCATGGTCGACATGGTCGACGCCCGGCTCATACGGTCGTGGTCGACATCGGCGAAAGCGAGCCCGTTGAGGCTGGTGAACTGCAGCGACCGGAAGAAACCGCCCGTGAGGAGCACGGCGTAGATGACCCAATGGGGGGTGTTCGAACGGAACATGGCGTAGGCCATGAACAGCAAGGCCACGACCACGGAGTTGACGCTCAACGTCCTTCGAAACCCGAAGCGGACGAGGATCGGCGGGGCGGCCGCCTTCATCACCAGGGCCGCCGCAGCGCTCGCGAACGTCATCAGGCCCGCCTGGAGGGCGGTCAGGCCGAAGGCGACCTGGAGCAGCATCGCAAGCAGGAACGGGGTCGCTCCCATCCCCATGCGCATGAACGAGCCGCCGATGACGCCGGCCGAGAAGGTGCGGATCCTGAGCAGTCCAAGATCGAGGATCGGGTGGGGCGTGCGCCTGGAATGGAGCCAGAACGCCAGAAGGCAGGCGGCGCCCCCGCCCATCATCGCCGCCACGACCCAGGCCGGAAAGGCGTTCCGACCAAGGTTCTCGAAACCATAGACCACCCCCGCCATCCCCACGCCGGTGAGGACGAGGCCGATCCAGTCCAGGGGCCGGCGCTCGCCGCCCGCCACGTTGGGGATGAACCTCAGGACGAGCGCGACGCCCACCGCCGCGATGGGCAGGTTGAGGAAGAAAATCCAGCGCCACGAGAAATAGGTGATGATGAAGCCGCCTATCGGCGGACCGATCACGGGCCCCACCAGGGCGGGCATGGTGAGCACGGACATGGCCCGCACGAGGTTGTGCTTGGCGGTCGAGCGCAGCAGCACGAGCCGGCCGACTGGCCCCAGCATCGCGCCGGACGCCCCCTCCGCCATCCGGGCGAGCAGCATTTGCGGAAGGTTCTGGGCCACCCCGCAGGCGGCGTTCGACAAGGCGTAGGCCACGATGGCGAAGAGGAAGATCTTCCTCGCCCCGAACCGGTCCGCCATCCAGCCGCTGATCGGCAGGACGATCGCCGAGGCGAGCAGATAGGAGGTGATCGCCGTGTTGAGGTGGATCGGGCTCTCGTGAAGGGAGCGGGCCATGGTCGGCAGCGCATTGGCGATGACCGTGGCGCTGAGAGTCTGCATCATCAGCGAGGCGCCGATGATCGCCGGCACCAACGAAGAGAACGGCTGCTCGGCCTCCTCGGGCCCGGCGGCGAGTTCCGCCTCCAACTCCCGGCGGGGCGCCTCGACAGGAGCGGCGGCGCCGCCGAGAATCTCTCCTGGAGGGGGGACTCTCTCCAGATCGACGGCGCCGGCTACTGCGGGATTGTCGTCCATCGACGCCTCAGACCTCGGCCAGGCGCGTCAGCGGACCCGCCGCGGCGGCGAGCGCCGCGCGGGCCTCGGGTCCGATGGCGATAAGACGCTCTGCCAACCAGTCATTCCGACGCGCCCGGATCGCGTCGAGCGCGGTTTGGCCGGCGCTCGTCAGGCGGATACCTACACGCCGGCCGTCATCCGCGGCGGGGTCGCGCGAGATCCAGCCCGCGGCGACCAGTCGCTTCACATGGCCGCTCATGGAGGGACGGGTCATCTGCTCGTGATCGGCAAGAGCGGCGGCCCCGATCCCGGGATTCTTCTGGATTACCGCCAGAAGCTGGGCGTCCAGGGCCGAGACCCCCGCCTTCTGCGCCTCGCGTCGCAGCCGCCGCGAGGCCCGCAGCAAGGCGGGGCGAAGGATCTCCGCGAGAGGGACGATCTCATCGCGGACCGATAGTTCCGAGACCGGCATATTCGCCCCGATAATTGATTAGGAAGCGAAACTATCTAGGCGCACAGCCGATTCCAATCAAGGCCAACGTCCGGTCAAAGAGGGGCCATCAGCCCGCGCGTCGGCGCGAGCTGGCGGCGGCCAGGTTGCGCACTTCTATTCGGCCGCGAAGGCGAGAGGCTTGCCGGCCGTGAACGCCGTCTTGGCGGCGAGGGCGGACTTCGCCTCCTCGTATTCCCGGGACAGGCGCGCGATCAGGTCGCCGGCCGATTGGACCTCCTTCACCGCGCCGATCCCCTGGCCGCAGCCCCAGATGTCCCGCCAGGCCTTGGCGTCCTGGTTGCCGCCGGAGCCGAAGTTCATCTTGGAGGGATCCGCCTGCGGCAGGTCGTCCGGATCGAGGCCGGCTCGGACGATGCTTGGGCGAAGATAGTTGCCGGGCACGCCGGTGAAGAGGTTCGTGTAGACGATGTCCTCGCCGCCGTGCTCGACGATCATCTGCTTGTAACCCTCGGCGGCGTTGGCTTCCCGCGTGGCGATGAACGCCGAGCCGACGTAGGCGAGATCGGCGCCCATCGCCTGGGCAGCGAGGATCGAGGCGCCGTTGGCGATGGAGCCCGACAGGGCGATCGGCCCGTCGAACCACTCGCGAAGCTCCTGGATCATGGCGAAGGGTGAGAGCCGCCCGGCGTGCCCTCCGGCGCCCGCGGCGACGGGAATGAGGCCGTCCGCCCCCTTCTCGATCGCCTTGCGCGCGAAGCCGCTGTTGATGACGTCGTGCAGCACCACGCCGCCCCAGCCGTGCACCGCGTCATTGACGTCCTGCCGCGCGCCCAGCGAGGTGATCACAACCGGCGCCTTGTACTTGGCGCACAGCTCCACATCCTGCTCGAGCCGGTTGTTCGTCTTGTGCACGATCTGGTTGACCGCGAAGGGCGCCGACGGTCGATCGGGATGCGCGCGGTCCCAGGCGGCGAGCTCTTCGATGATCCGCGCCAGCCACTCGTCCAGCTGGGAGACGGGCCGCGCGTTGAGGGACGGAAACGAGCCGACGATTCCCGCCTTGCACTGGGCGATTACCAGATCCGGCCCGGAGACGATGAACAGCGGCGAACCGATCACGGGCAGGCGCAGTCGATCGCGCAGGACGAGCGGCAGGGCCATAGACGTCTCCGAAAGTGTGCAGGCGCACACTATCAACGGGCCGGCGCCTGGCAAGCGCACAGGATCTGCAGTTCCGATCAGGAAAAGTGGGGAAAGCCCAACCGTGACTCGGTCCGGGGCTCGAACGCCAGCGCCGGTGCGTCCATCACGTCTTTGAAGGCG
Organism: Caulobacteraceae bacterium; assembly: GCA_036276055.1. Taxonomy (GTDB): domain Bacteria; phylum Pseudomonadota; class Alphaproteobacteria; order Caulobacterales; family Caulobacteraceae; genus Acaudatibacter. The sequence goes on along the minus strand of DATBEN010000071.1, from coordinate 28,155 downwards.
GCCCGGAACTTGCCCATCTCCTCGGGGGTCCCCACGGAGACGCGCACGGCGTTCGGCCAGACCGGCCAGGTGCGTCCGATGTAGATATTCTTCGCCTTGAGCGCCGCGATCACCCCCCGGCCGCTGCGCCCGGTGTCGATCATGAAGCAGTTCGTCTGCGGATCGCCGATCACCTTGTAGCCGGCGCCCTTGAGCCAGGCGATCGTCTCGCGGCGCGTGTCGCCGATGATCTTTCGCCGGACCGGGACCAGATCGGGATCGAGCAGGGAAACGCGAGCGGCGGCGCAAGCCGTCACCGGCATGGCGTTCTGGCCGAACGGCTGCAACTTCGCCAGGAGGTCCGGGCGGGCTACGGCGAAGCCGCAACGGATGCCGGCCATGCCGTAGACCTTGGAGAAGGTGCGAAGGACGATGAGATCCTTGTCCGCGGCGACGAGGTCGAGGACGTCCGGCGCTTCGGTCAAGTGGATGTAGGCCTCGTCCACGAGCAGGACCGAGCCCTGCGGCTTGTTCTCCAGCGCCCAGACGATGGCCTCGCGCGGCGTCAGGGTCCCAGTGGGGTTGTTGGGATTGCAGATGTAGATCACCCCGGCGGTGGCGTCGGCGGCCGTCATCGCCTTGACGTCGTGCGCATAGTCCGCCGTGAGCGCGACCTTCGATACACGCGCCTTGGTGGTCTCTGCGGCCACAGTGGGCGCTTCGTACGAAGGATCGGCCGTCACGAGCCCGCGCTGCGGAGAGGTGAAGGCGAGAACGGTGTAGTGTAGCGGCTCCGACGATCCCGCATAGACGGCGATATTCTCCGGCTTCAGTCCGTGCTGGTCCGCGAACGTGGCCGCCAGCGCCCGGACCTCTCCAAGAAGGTCATAGCGCCCCCCGAGCGGTGCGATCCGAGCGATCGCCTCGCACGCCGCCTTGCTCGGCCCCAGGGGATTTTCGTTGGCGTTGATCAGCACGGCGCCCTGCGGAGGCGCCTCGCGCCCCTGACCGTGGAGGGCCATGCCCCTTGGGGGCGCGTCCGCCGCCGCGGCCCAGGCGAACTGTGCTTCGGTCAGGATCGGCGCCGCCGCGGCAAGAGCCGCCCCGCCGAGGAACATCCGCCGCCGTACCGGACGCGCCAGCGGCCCTGAAGGTTCGGAAAGAGTGTTGTCCATCGCGCAGCTCCTGCCCGACGTACAGACTTGCTCCAACCCTGGACGGGCGCAAGCGGAACTGAGGTCCCGCGGGACGCAACGTCTGTGATGCCCAAAGCTGAGGCGACCAGGACGCTCGCCGAAAAAGAAACGACCCAGGAGCGGAGGCTCCCGGGTCGCTGATCTTCGAAGGATGCGCCGTCGAGCGGCGCCCCGATCAGAACGGATAGTAGCGGATCGAGGTGAAGATCATGTTCTCGCGCGCGATCGGCGCGGGGTTGAAGGTCACGAGCGACGGGTTGACCGCGCCGTAGCCCGGGAAAAGGTGGCGCTCGGTGTAGGAGTACTGGATGCCCCACTGCACTCGGCCGAATTTGCCGACGTACGGCCGCTGCCAGAAGCCAGCGGTGATCTGCTCGATGTAGTGGGTGCTGTTGCCGCAGGTCCCGCCGTCGACCTCGCAGCCGGCATTGTTGAGGAAGGTGTTGCCGATGCCGTTTTGGAGCGAGGTGGACGTCCCGTACTGCTGCTGCATTTCCCGCTCTTCGCCGGCGTAGGCGTACACATCGAGCGTCTTGACCGGGTGGACGACGCCGCCGAGCATCAGTTCCCACTCCTGGATCGGCTTGATCGTGCCGTCGAGGCCGAAGCTCACGTCAGTCAGCTGACCGCTGCCGTAGCGGCCGATGCCACGGCCCACGAGACCGGAGGCCTGGATGTCCACCAGGGAGGGGACCAGCCCGAAGATCGCGCCACCGCCGACGCCGCCGCCCGGGACGCTTTCGTTGCTGAAGGCGCCGCTCGTGTCGAGGCGGGCGTAGAAGTTACGATACAGACCGTAGGCTTCAGCGTGCAGAGAGTGGCCCTGCAGGTTCTCGTCGACAGCGACCTTCGCGATGATGTCGGGAATCTTGTTGAGCGACAGGGCGTAGGTCGTGCCGGACCCCGGGAACTCCGCTCCACCTGGGATGGTGTCGACGAGGCTGACGCCGGGGTTGTACTTGCCGCTCGTGTAGAAGGTGGTCTGCGGGTTTTCCACCGACACGGCCAACCAGACGTGATCGTTGAAGTCGGCGGCGAGGCGCATCTGCGGTTGCCGGGCCCAGTTGAAGCCCACCGCGTACTGTGCGTCGATGGTCAGCGGAACGTTCTCGCTGCGCGGCGCCAGGCCCTTGGTGTAGAGCGTGGCCAGCGACCAGTTCTGACCGCCGAGGAACTCGAGCTTGCCCCATTCCTGCTTCCAGTCGATCTGGGTGTAGAGGACGCGCATGCGAAGGTTATACGAGTTGCTCTCGTTCGAGTTCGCCGTGAGCGCGGCGCCAAGGAAGTCGGCCTCGCCATAGGCGGTCAGGTGGACGTCCGGCGTCACATTGCCTTCCGCAAGCAGCGAGAAGCGGCTCTGACGGGCCGTCTCGCGATACTCCGCCGTGCGCCCCGCCCCGCTCGAGGCGGAGGGCAGCGGGATGCCGCTGAAGCTCGAACCGATGTCCGCGCCCTGGTTGTGGGAGCGGTACACACTTTCGATCGCCGCAAACCCACCCGGCGTGATGGTGATGCCGCGGTAGTAAATCTTGTCGGTCTTGGGCGCGACGGCGGCGACCGCCTTGTCCACGGCGCCCGGGATGGTCTGGATCTGGCTGTTCAGCTGCTCCTGCGCCGCCTGAGCGCTGGCCTGGGCCTGCGCGAGCTGGGAGCGCATCTGGTCCATCTGCGCCTGGTCCTGGGCGCTCTGCTGCTGTTGCGCCGCCTTCAGCTGATCCAGCTGCTCGCGCATCGCGGCCATTTCGCTTTCCATGGCCGCCGAGTTGTCCTGGACCATGGGCGCGGCGTGGCGCTCGACCCGACGGTGGTGACGCTTGGCGTGAGCGTCCTTAGCTCCATTGGCGGCAGCCTCTGCGTGGGCGCCTGCCGTAAAGAGCATGGCGAACGCTGCTCCTGCGAGCAGCGACGAACGAGATAGCATTGCGTGGAATTCCCCTCATTGCCGCCGGTGGGCGGCGGCCATTGAAGGCGCCTCTAACAGAGTTATGTGACGGTCCTGTGTACCCTCTCCGGGGCATCGTCAGACGACGGATCGTCATAAAAGCTATATGTTGTTCCACTAAGCACGCCTCGAAGCCGCCACCCCCGGGGGGACAGTGTGCGGCGCTCGCAGGGGACGAAGAGAGATCATGATCAAGACGATTGCCGCCGGGCTCGCGGCAGCGCTGGCGCTGACCAGCGCCGCCGCCGCGGCGAACATCTCCGGGGCCGGCGCGACCTTCCCGGCCCCGATCTACAACAAGTGGGCCGAGACCTATAAGGCCAAGACCGGCAACCAGTTGAACTACCAGGCGATCGGCTCGGGCGGCGGCATCAAGCAGATCGAAGCGAACACGGTCGACTTCGGCGCCTCCGACAAACCGCTGAAGCCTGACGCCCTGGAGCAGAACGGGCTCGTCCAGTTTCCCACGGTCATCGGCGGCGTGGTCCCCGTCGTGAACCTTCCCGGATTTCGGCCGGGACAGATCCGCATCACGGGGAAGGTCCTGGCGGACATCTACCTCGGCCTCATCAAGAAGTGGAACGACCCGGTCATCCAGTCCTGGAACCCGGGCGTCCGCTTGCCTAACCTCCCCATCACCGTCGTGCACCGCTCCGACGGTTCTGGCACGACCTTCCTCTTCACCAGCTATCTGGCGATGGTCGACCCGAAGTGGTCGGAAGGTCCTGGGGCTAACGACGCGGTCAACTGGCCGGTCGGCCAAGGCGGCAAGGGCAACGACGGCGTGGCCGCCTTCGTGCGTCAGACCGTCGGCTCGATCGGTTACGTCGAGTACTTCTACGCCAAGCAGAGCCACCTGACCTACCTGACGATGCAGAACCGCTCCGGTCGCTGGGTCGAACCGACCGCACCCGGCTTCGCGGCCGCCGCAGCGGGCGCGGACTGGGCCAAGGCTCCGGGTTTCTACCTGCTCCTCCTCGATCAGCCAGCCGCGGCCGCCTGGCCGATCACGGGCGCGACGTTCATCCTGATGCACGCGCGCCAGAGCAATCCGCAGGCGGGTCGCGAGGTGCTTGCCTTCTACGACTGGGCCTACAAGAACGGCGATGCGGAGGCATCGCAACTCGACTACGTAGCCCTGCCTGCGACCGTAAAGGCCCAGGTGCGCAAGCTCGCCTGGCCAAAGATCGACGCGCCCGACGGCAAGCCGGTCTACCCCTGACCGTCGCCTGCGCGACGGTCGCACGCTAAAGGACTGAGCACCCGCCCGGCGCCCGCCGGGCGGGTTCGACTTGAACAGACGGTCCGAAAGGAAACTTGATGACCGACACCGCCCGAACCGTGGCCGGGAAGGCGTTCACGGTGGCGGACTCGAGAGACGGCCGGCGCGTATCTCCGCGTGGATCGGGTTTCGACTACGCGTTCCAGGCGCTCTGCTTCGCGGCCGCCACGGCCCTGCTCGCGAGCCTGGGCGGGGTGCTCGTCTCACTCGCCATCGGCGGCTGGCCCGTGCTCCACAAGTTCGGCTTCGGCTTCCTGACGGGCAAGACCTGGGACCCGGTCCGCGACATCTACGGCGCGGCCGGGCCCATCGTGGACACCCTCATAACCTCGGCGGTCGCCCTGCTGCTGTCCCTGCCGGTCGCGGGCGGGGTCGCCTTCTTTCTCACCGAGTTGTGCCCCTCTTTCCTGCGCCGCCCGATCGGCACAGCCGTCGAACTGCTCGCCGGCATTCCTTCGATCGTCTACGGCATGTGGGGCCTGTTCGTGTTCGCCCCCTTCTTCGCCGCCAAGGTCGAAACGCCGCTGATGTCCGCGGCGGCTCCCGGGACCATCTGGGAGACCCTGTTCTCCGGCATCCCGAACGGATCAGGCATCCTGTCGGCCTCGATCATCCTGGCCATCATGATCCTGCCGTTCATGGCCGCGACGCTGCGCGAGCTGCTGAACACCGTGCCGACGCAGGTGCGCGAGAGCGCCTACGGACTGGGCGCGACAACGGCCGAGGTCGTGCTGAAGGTGACCCTGCCCTATATCCGCCGCGGCGCGATCGGCGCGGTCATGCTCGGCCTTGGCCGGGCCCTTGGCGAGACCATGGCCGTGACGTTCATCATCGGCAACAGCCACGACTTTCCCAAGGGCTTCTTCGATTCGGGGGCGACCATCGCCTCCACCATCGCCAACGAATTCAACGAGGCGAGCGGCCTTCAGGCGTCCGCGCTCATCGCCCTTGGCCTGGTCCTGTTCGTGCTGACCTTCCTCGTGCTGGCGCTCGCCCGCCTGCTACTTCGCGAATCGGAGAGCTGACGATGGCCACGCGCGCCTCCCCCGCCGTTGTCGCACGTCGCCAGATCGGCAACGGGATTTTCGTCGTGTTCTGCATCGCCGTCACAGCGATCGCCCTGGTCGCCCTGGCGCTCATCCTCTGGTCGCTGGTCTCGCAGGGCGCTTCGGGCATCAACCTCAACATATTCAAGCTCGACACGCCCGCCGCCGGCAGCGTCGGGGGCCTGCGCAACGCCATCGTGGGCTCGATCATGATGTGCGCACTGGCGATGGTGATCGCTGTCGTCGTGGGCGTCCTCGCCGGGACTTGGCTGTCCGAATATGCGGGAACCAGTCGTTACGGGTCGGCGATCCGCTTCCTCAACGACGTGCTGCTGTCGGCGCCGTCGATCCTGATCGGCCTCTTCGTCTACGAACTCCTCGTCCGCCCGTTCCACGGCTTCTCCGGCTTCGCCGGCGCCGTGGCGCTCGCCATCATCGCGGTCCCGGTGATCACGCGCACGACCGAGGACGTGCTGAAGCTTCAACCGACCTCCCTGCGTGAGGCCGGCGTGGCGCTTGGCTCTCCCTTCTGGCACGTCGTGCGGACGATACTCTGGCGCGCGAGCGCGAACGGCATGATCACCGGCGCGCTGCTCGCCTTCGCCCGCATCAGCGGAGAGACCGCGCCCCTGCTGTTCACTGCCCTCAGCAACCAGTTCTTCACCTGGAACATGGCCAAGCCGATCGCCAGCCTGCCGGTGGTGATCTTCAACGACGCCCTGACGCCCTACCCCGACCTCAACAAGCTCGCCTGGGCCGCCGCCCTGCTGACCGCAGCGGCGGTCCTGGCGGTCACTATCGTCGCCCGGGTCTTGTCCAAGGAGCCCCGCCGCTCATGACCACCGTAGCCAGCCCGGGCCCGGACACCTTTGTCGCCAAGGTCGATCCGAAAACGGTGAAGCTCGCCGTGGAGGATCTCGACTTCTATTACGGCAACGTCCACGCCCTGAAATCCGTCTCGATTCCGTTCGAGGCCAAGGCTGTGACCGCCCTGATCGGTCCTTCGGGATGCGGCAAGTCCACCCTCCTGCGGGCCTTGAACCGCATGTACGCCCTCTATCCCGGCCAGAAGGCGACCGGCCGCGTGCTGCTCGACGGCGAGGATGTTCTCAAATCGAGCAACCTCTCCATGCTCCGGGCGCGGGTGGGGATGGTCTTCCAGAAGCCGACCCCCTTCCCGATGTCGATCTATGACAACGTCGCCTTCGGAGTGCGGCTCTACGAGAGCCTCTCGCGCTCGCAGATGAGCGAGCGGGTCGAGGAATCGCTCAGGCGCGCGGCCCTCTGGGACGAGGTCAAGGACAAGCTCCACGCCTCCGGGCTCGGCCTCTCGGGTGGCCAGCAGCAGCGCCTGTGCGTGGCGCGGTGCATCGCCGTCAAGCCCGAGATCCTGCTGCTGGACGAGCCGACGTCCGCGCTCGACCCCATCTCGAGCGCCAAGCTCGAGGAGACCGTGCTGCAGCTCAAGACCGACTACACCATCGTCATCGTCACCCATAACCTGGGACAGGCCGCGCGGGTCTCGAAGTACACGGGCTTCATGTACCTCGGGGAGCTGGTGGAGTTCGGTGAGACCGAGCGGATGTTCACCAACCCGGTGACCAAGCGCGCCTCGGACTACATCACTGGACGCTTCGGGTAACGGAGACAGGCAGAACCGCAGGGGAGTCCAGGCGGCGGTCAATAAAGCGTCGGATCACTTCCGGCCCGGGCCGTGGAGGTCCCTGCGCGGAGTCTCCGAGCGAAGAGAAGTCCTCAACCCTCAAGAAGTTGTCACAAACCCTCTATAGGCATAACCGATCATCGCCGGGTCGATTCGGTCTCGGCGCAGGCGCGTAAAATCATGGAACAACATACCGTCAGGGCCTACGACGAAGAGCTCGATGCGATCACCGCCGAGCTGGCCCGCATGGGAGGTCTCGCCGAAGCCGAAGTGGCCGACGCGATCCGATCGATCGCCAAGAGCGACGTGGCCCTCGCCACCTCCGTCATCGGCCGCGACGCCAAGCTCGACGTGCTCGACAAGGAGATCGAGCGGCGGGCGATCCGCCTCATCGCCCTGCGCCAGCCGGTGGCCGACGATCTTCGCCACACCGTGGCGGCGATGCGGATCAGCACCAATCTCGAGCGGATCGGCGACCTCGCGAAGAACATCGCCAAGCGCGCCCTCGTCATCGTGGAATCCGACCCCGTCACCCCGCTGACCGGTTCGATCGAGCGGATGGGCGACCTCGTCGTGGCGCGCCTGAAGAGCGTCCTGGACGCCCTCGCCTCGCGTGAAGTCGACCAGGCCATCGCCGTGTGGATGAACGACCACGAAGTGGACGAACACTACGATGCGATCTTCCGCGAACTGCTGACCTACATGATGGGGGATCCGCGCACGATCACCGCCTGCGCCCACCTCCTCTTCGTCGCCAAGAACCTGGAAAGGATCGGCGACCACGCGACGAACATCGCCGAGATCCTCCACTACGAGATCACGGGGGTGGAGCTGACCGAAGACCGCCCCAAGTCCGACGCCCCGTAGCGAGCCCGAACAGCCCATGACGGTCGAAGCGCCTGCAGCGATAAAACCCTATGTCCTGGTGGTGGAGGACGAGGAGTCGCTGGCCACCCTGCTGCAGTACAACCTCGACAAGGAGGGCTATCGCGTCTCCCTCGCCGCCGACGGCGAGGAGGCGCTGCTGCTGATCGACGAGAAGCAACCGGACCTCATCATCCTCGATTGGATGCTGCCCACGGTGTCTGGCATCGAGGTTTGCCGGAGGCTTCGTCAGCGGGCGGAGACCCGCAACGTCCCGATCATCCTCGTCACCGCCCGCGGCGAGGAAGGCGACCGGATCCGCGGGCTGGACACCGGCGCGGATGACTACGTGGTCAAGCCGTTCTCGATGACCGAGCTTTGCGCCCGCCTGCGGGCCGTGCTGCGGCGGATCCGGCCGGGGCTCGCGGAAGACTGCGTCAGCCACGGCGACATCACGATCGATCGGGTCGCCCATCGCGTGAGAAGGGCTGGTTCGGAAGTCCACCTGGGCCCGACCGAATTCCGGCTCCTCGACTATTTCATGCAGCACCCGGGCCGGGTGTTCTCGCGCGAGCAGCTGCTCGACGCGGTGTGGGGCTCCGACGTCTACGTGGAGACGCGAACGGTCGATGTGCACATCGGCCGCCTCCGCCGCGCCCTGAACGGCGGCCGCGACGACGATCCGATCCGCACGGTGCGCTCGGCCGGCTACGCCCTGGACATCTGACGCAGCATCGCGCGGTGGGTGGCCCAGGTAACTGCGGCGAGGGGACCGCTATTTGCGCCAGGAAATCCGAGGTTCCGAAGGCGGATTAGATCCATCGCGTCCCGGTCGGGGTTGTGAAAGATCGTGATCGGGAATTCAGCGGTCATCATCACGCCTTGACTGGCGTCGCTTGATCAACCCGACGGCTGACCGCCGCGCCGCGCTCGTACCAGGGGCGGGAGCGGTTCACGATCGCCACGATCGACAGCATCACCGGAACCTCGATCAGCACGCCGACCACCGTCGCGAGCGCGGCGCCCGAGCGGATGCCGAAGATGCTGATCGCGGCGGCGACCGCCAGTTCGAAGAAATTGCTGGCCCCGATCAAGGCAGAGGGAGCGGCGACAGAGTGCGCCTCGCCCGTCAGCCGGTTCAGCACGTAGGCCAGCGCTGAGTTGAAATAGACCTGGATCACGATCGGCACGGCCAGCAGCGCGATCACGATCGGCTGGGCGATGATCTGCTGACCCTGGAACCCGAACAGCAGGACGAGCGTCGCCAACAGCGCGGTGAGCGAAGCCGGCTGGATCGTCGCCAGCGTCCGGCTCAGCGCTGCGGACCCACCCTGTTTCAGCAGGACCGCGCGAGCGCCCTGCGCGAGGATCACCGGAACGACGATGTAGAGCACGACCGAAAGAGTCAGCGTCGACCAGGGCACGGTGATCGCCGATAGACCCAGCAGCAGGCCGACGATCGGCGCGAAAGCCACGACCATGATGGTGTCGTTCAAGGCGACCTGGCTGAGCGTGAAATTGGGCTCGCCGTCGGTCAGGTGACTCCAGACGAACACCATCGCCGTGCAGGGCGCCGCCGCCAGCAGGATCAGGCCAGCGATGTAGCTGTCGATCTGAGAAGGCGGCAGCCAGGCTCGGAACAGGTGCGCGATGAACAGGGCCCCAAGGGCGGCCATGGTGAACGGTTTCACGGCCCAGTTGATGAACAGCGTGACGCCGATGCCGCGCCAGTGGCGCCCGACGCCGCCAAGGGCGGCGAAGTCGACCTTCATCAGCATGGGGATGATCATCAGCCAGATCAGCACCGCCACGGGCAGGTTGACGTGGGCGATCTCCATCGCGCCGATCGCTGCGAAGGTCGGGGTGAAGAAGTGGCCGACGGCGACGCCCGCCACGATGCAGAGCAGCACCCAGAGGGTGAGGTAGCGCTCGAAGATGCTCATGCGGATTGCTGCGTGTCCTGGCCTTGGCCGATGTCGTCCATGCGCTGCTTGATGGCGAGCCGGTCCAGGCTCTCGATCGGCAGGCTGGCGAACAGGCGGATGCGGTTGGTGAGCATGCGATAGGTGTCGGCGAACGCCAGGGCGATCGTCGTGGGACCGCCCTCGACCGCGGCAGGGTCTGGCAGGCCCCAGTGGGCGTTTATCGGCTGACCTGGCCATACCGGACAGACCTCGCCCGCGGCGTTGTCGCACACGGTGATGACGAAATGCAGCGCCGGCGCGCCTGGCGCGGCGAACTCGTCCCAGGGCTTGGAGCGGAACGCCGCCACGTCGACACCCTTGCTGGCGAGCAGCTTGAGAGCTTGAGGATGCACCTCGCCCTTGGGCATCGAGCCGGCCGAGTAGGCTTTGAATCGACCGTCGCGAAGATCGTTCGTGATCGCCTCGGCGAGGATCGATCGCGCCGAGTTGCCCGTGCACAGGAAAAGGACGTTGAAGACGCCGGTCATGACGGCGCCCTCAACAGCAGGCGGCCGCGGCGGCCGGGGACTTGGTCGCGGGGGCCGGCGCGCTACACGCCGCCTGCGACTTGGATGCGGCTTCGGCGCCAGGCTCGTCCTCGCCGTAGACCGTAGCTTCGCCAAAAGTGTGGAAGGTTTCCCAGCGCAGGCCCGAAGGGTCGTTGACCCAGGCCTTATCCGAGTTTGCATAGCAGCAGGTCGTGGCTTCCTGGTCGCGGGTCACTTCGCCAGCGGCCTTCAGCCGGCCGGCCAACTCGCCAAGCTCGTCGCCGGACTCGACCTGGATCCCCAGATGGTCGACGCCCGCCTTGCCGCTGCGCGTGGAGATCGCGAAGTTTACCTTCGGGTCCTCCAGCATCCATTTGGCGTAGTCGTCCTTGAGGACGACGGGCGCCGCGCCGAAGAGATTGGAGTAAAAGCCGATCGACTGACCCAAGTCATCGACGGCCACGTGGACGTGAAAGCGCTTCATGACAGGACTCCTTTGGGTTGATCGCAGCACGCCCCTCGGGCGGCGACTTCGGCCAATGGACCGCACACTTCGGGACGGCCCTGACAGCAATCTTCCATGAGATAGAGGAGCAGTTCGCCCATGCCGTCGTAGTTGGCGGCATAGATGATCGAACGGCCCGCGCGTCGGCTCGTGATCAGGCCGGCGTGGGCGAGGATGTTGAGCTGGGTCGACAGCGTGTTGGGCGTGATCTGCAACGCGCGAGCGATCTCACCGGCGGAGACGCCCTCCCGCCCTGCCCTGACCAGCAGCCGGAACACGGCAAGCCGCGATACCTGTGCGAGCGCAGAGAGACGTTGGACAACTTGATTGGATTCCATAATTCGACAATTCTCGAACTACGGGTAAATGTCAAGGCCTTGTAGGGCCTGACCCTCGGACAGCCGCGAAAGCTTCACGCCTTTGGGTGTGAAGACGATCGGACCCCCCATCGGGAGGTGGCGGCGCCCCAGTAGTTGAAGCCGGCCCATCTGGGCGTCCCTGGCAGGTACATGGTTTCCAGCTTTTCGATCTCGAACCCGGCGCCCGAAACGAGCGATGGGATATCCCGCGTAAGGTGACAGCCACCTCCGATCACCTTCCAGATCGGCTCGAGCCGGCTCTGTGTGCGCCGGACTGCTTCGTCGGGCGCGCGTCCGTGCTCGCAGAAAAGAAGGCGCCCGCCGGCTCGTAAGGCGCGTCTGGCGCCTTGCAGCGCCGCGATCGCGTCGGGAATCGTGCAGAGGCTGTAGGTGACGAGCACGGTGTCCACACTCGCCGCCGGGAGCGATAGCGCCTCCGCCGTTTCGGCGAGGATTTCCACCGATAGATCGGACTTGTTCGCCGCCTTCCGCGCTCGGGCCAGCATGCCGGGCGCGGGCTCCAGGGCGAAGACCTTCCTCACCTTCGAGCGGTCGTAGAATGGCAGGTTCAGGCCGCCGCCGAAGCCCAGTTCGAGCACGACGCCTTCGGCCTGCGGAACGACCTTTTCGCGCTGCTTGCAAATTGGTTTGGCGCGACCGGCTGATCCGATCAGCGGTGGGACGATGTAGCGATCGTAGAAGCCCATCTCGTGATCTCCTGCCGTTCGAGGTCATGGCGCACGATAGGCTCACCGTACTCGCCAACGTACAGGTGACTTCGGGGCAAGGAGAGCAGCGTGCATTCAAACCGCCCGCTCGGCCGGCCACGCCCTCGACCTGTGACGTAAACCCTGATCGCCGAAGGCGGCCGACGCGCAGGCGGCGATCAGCCGCTGGGCGCCCAGGTTCACTACACCGCGCTCAAGTCATTCTCATTTGACGATCGGGGGCTTGGGTCGGCAAGTTCCCGATTCGCGCACTGTCGCCGACCCCGTCCAAAAGCGGCCAAAGGGGCGATCGCGAGGCGCGGCGGGGGAGGCTCATGGACGATGCGCTGGAGGCGCGCCTGAGTTGGTTCAAGGCGGTCATCCTGCCTTACGAAGCGGACGTGCGTTCGCGGCTGAAGCGGCTCTGCCCTGGCGGCTTCGATATCGACGACCTGGTGGCTGAAAGCCTCGCCAAGGCCTATGGCGCCAAGGACATCGAACGGATCACCGCCGGGCGCAGCTACCTCTTCGCGATCGCCCGCAACCTTCTCCTCGACGCGGTGCGGCGCCAGGCGATCGTCTCCCTCGACTTCGTCGCCGACCTCGATGTCCTGCGCTCCGACGAGTCGACGGAGAACGCTCTCGTAGCGCGCGACCAGTTGCGCCGTCTGTTCAAGGCCGTCGATACGTTGCCGCCGCAGTGCCGTCGTGTCTTCCTCCTGCGACGTGTCTATGATTATGCCCCTCGCGAGGTAGCGGCGCAGATGGGTTTGTCGGTTTCTACCGTCGAGAAGCACCTCGCCAGGAGCCTCGCTCTGTTGGCGGATGCGCTAGGAAGCGCTGGGGATCTGAGTCGTGGGAAGCGGGCCAGACCAGGACGGCCGGGCGATGCGCGACGAGTTGGCCGCGGCGCACGTCGCTAGGCTGCTGAGCGGGGGAGACGAGGCCGACCAGCGGCGAATCGCCGACTGGATAGAGGCCGACCCGCGCAACGCCGTCGCCTTCGCCCGCGCCGAGGCCGCGTGGGAGGCCGCCGGCCGACTGCGCGCCAGTCCGCCGTCGCTCGCCGCGCCTGGGCGGGCCGATCGCCCGATCGACATCCCGCGTCGGCGCCTGCTGGGCGCACTGATCCCCGCCTCCGCCGTGGCCTCCCTCGCCGCTATCGCCTGGGTCGTCCGGCCGCGGGGCGATTCGTTCAGCACAGCCGTTGGCGAACAGCGCCAGGTCACGCTCGCAGACGGCTCCCACGTGCTGCTGAACACCGCCTCGGCGATCGAGGTTGTCCTGCGGCGGACCTGGCGCGAGGTGCGTCTCCTGCAGGGAGAGGCGCTCTTTTCCATCGCTCACGATCCGCGCCGGCCCTTCGTGGTGGCGGCGCAGGGCGCGCGCATTCGCGCCGTGGGCACGGCCTTCAACGTCCGCCTCCGCAAGACGCTGGTCGAACTCACGGTCACCGACGGACTGGTCGCGGTCACGACCGCGGACGCGCGGTCGCGCCGCCCGGCCCCGGCGCTCATCCCGGCCCGCGAGGGAGCGGTCATCGGCCGCAGCATCATCGCCCCCGTGCATCTGGACGAGGCGAGCCTTCGGCGACGCACGCAATGGCGGACGGGGGTGATCGAGTTCGACGGTGAGACGCTCGAACAGGTGGTGGACGAGTTCAACCGCTACCGGTCCAGGCCCATTGTCATCGACGATCCCGGCGTCGCGAGCACTCGCGTCGGCGGGCGGTTCGAGCTGCACGAGTCGGACAAATTCCTCGCTGCCCTCCAGAGCAGCTTTCCCATCGACGCGATCACAGACGCCGGCGGCGGCGTCCTCCTGACGCCGCGCCGAACCAATTCCACCGCGACGCAATAGCGGTCCCGCGCCTCCCGCCCGTTCTCTACGTGCGGGATACGAAAAAGGCAGGGGGCTGCAATATGGCTAACATTCTTCAACTGGCGCCGTGGCTGGCGCCTGGACTCGCCATGGCCGCGACGGCCGTGGGCGCCCCGGCCCACGCGCGGGAGCCGATACGCGACTTCAATATCGCCTCCGAGCCGATGAGCCAGGCCCTCAACGCCTTCTCCAAACAGGCGGGCGTACGTGTGCTTTATCCCTATGACGAGGTTGCGAAACTCAGATCGAGCTCGGTGAACGGCCGCATGCCGCCGGCCGCCGCGCTGCGGACGCTGGTGGGTTCGACCGGACTTCGGATCACAAAGGTCAGCGACGGAGTGATCGCGCTCTCGGCGCCGCCCGTCCCCCGCTCGCTCTACATCAAGACCAGCACAGCTGCGGCCCAGACGGTCGCGCAGGCGGACCCGATCCCCGCGGCGAGCACGCCGGCGCCGCCCCAGCCGGCGCCTGCAGCCGCCGCAGCCGTGGCGTCCGCCGACGCGGCGAATTCCGCGGCGGCGCCCAACCCGCTCTCCGAGCTGGTGGTGACGGGCGTGCGCGGGAAGCCGCGCACCGTGATCGACAGTCCCACGCCAATCGACGTGTTCACATCGGGCGAGTTGGAGAACACCGGATACACCGGGCTGTTCGAGGGCCTCGAGACCCTCGTGCCGTCGTTCAACCTGCCAGCGCGCGCCGGCGGGGGAACCGCGACGGTCATCGCCACAGGAGGACTGCGCGGGCTCAATCCCGACCAGACCCTGATCCTCGTCAACGGCAAGCGACGCCACAAGACGGCCCTGCTCAACGCAGTGTCATCGCTCTACATCGGCTCGGATCCCGCCGACATGAGCCTGATCCCGGAGGCAGGCGTCAGCCGGATCGAGGTGCTGCGGGACGGCGCAGCCGCCCAGTACGGCTCGGACGCCATCGCCGGCGTGGTCAACGTGATCCTCAAGGAGGACAATGGCGGCTACATGAGCGCGACGGCCGGCGAGAACTTCGACCGGAGTGACGGACGGTTCTTCGACACCGAAGGCAGCTACGGCATGTCGCTTGGCGACAAGGGCCACCTTGACCTGTTCTTCAACACCAAGGACCAGGGAAATTCCAACCGGGCGATTCCGATCGCCTCGTCCATCGTTCTCTATCCGCCCCTGGCAGGCGGCGCGCCCAACCCCCTCAATGCGACAGTCGACCGGCTGGTCACCACCAACTATGGCGTCCTGTCACAGGTCGGCGTGAACGTCGGCTACAACGGTCACTACGACTTCAACGACAACCTGCAGTTCTACTCGTTCGGCACCTACAGCTATCGCGACTCCAACCTGCCCTACACCTTCAGGTCGCCAGACACCGTCAACACCCTGCCGCAGATCTATCCAAACGGCTTTCGTCCCGACCTCGACATCTGGGAGAACGACTTCCAGGTCACGGCCGGCGTCAGCGGGGTCGTGGACGGATGGTCGTGGGACTTCTCCAACAGCTACGGCTGGGATCATGCCCGCGAACACCTCAACCAGAGCCTGAACCCCACGCTCGGCCCGACGAGCCCGACGGCGTTCTACATCGGCACGCTGGTCTCCGCAGAGATGGACAACTCTCTGGATGTGACGCGGGATTTCAAGCTGAGCGACACCAGCGACGTGCAGGTCTCTTGGGGACTGCAGCACCGTCTGGAGAGCTTCCAATTGGATGCCGGCGATCCGGCCAGCTACGAAGCCGGGTCCTATGTCATTCCGGCCGGCCAGCCGTTCGCGGGCCAACATCCCGCGCCGGGCGCCCAGGCCGTGCCGGGCATCCAGCCCGCGGACGCCTCCTTCCACACCCGCAACGACTACGCTGCGTACGGGGAAGTCGGCTACACGCCAGTCAAGCGCCTCTTCGTCGACGCGGCCGTCCGCTATGAAGACTACAGCGACTCGTCGGGCAGTTCCGTCGTCGGCAAGTTCGACGGCCGCTATGAGCTGACCGACTGGCTCGCCTTCCGCGGCGCGGTCAGCAACGGCTTCCGTGCGCCCTCCCTGGCCCAGGAATACTATTCCTCGACCTCCAGTCAGTTCCAGCTGGTCAACGGGACCTTGCAGCTCCTTTCGATCAAGACGCTGCCGGTGGACTCGCCGCAGGCTGTCGCCCTGGGCGCCAAGCCGCTGACACCCGAAACCTCACGCAACTTCAGCGCTGGCATGACGCTGACGCCGCTGCCGAACCTGAACATGACGGTCGACGGCTATCAAATCGACGTTTTCCACCGCATCGCCCTGACCAGCACCCTGACCGGCCTGGCGGTGAGCAACATCCTGGTCGCCAATGGCCTGAACGGCGAACTCAGCGCGCAGTACTTCACCAATGCGATCGACACTGTCACCCGCGGGGTGGACATGGTCGTGACCTGGCAAGAGCGGATGGGGCGGTTCGGGGTGTTGAACATCAGCCTCGGCGCCAACTACAACAACACCAACATCACTCACATCGACGCGAACCCGTCGCAACTGGCCTCGCTTGGACCCAAGTATGTGTTGTTCGACCGGGCCAGCCAGGGCTACCTCACCTCGGCCTTCCCCAAGACCAAAATCTCCTACCAGGCTGACTACAAGATCAGTAACTGGGAGGTGATCTGGCGCGAGACCCGCTACGGCGCATACGACATCCTGCAAGATATACTGTCTCAGGACCGCACTTTCGGGGCGAAATGGATCACCGACCTCGAGATCGATTATCACCTCAACAAGAGGTTCATCTTCGCCGTAGGATCCAACAACATCGGCAACGTATACCCGACTGCTAACGGGATATTCAATGCGACGACCGGTTCCGGTCAGTATCCCGGGACCTCGCCGTTCGGCTTCACCGGAGGGTTCTACTACGGCCGGGTCAAGGTGATCCTTTGATAATCCGCGGCGTCCCGCCGCGCGGGGCGCCCGCGAGCAACCAGGGCGCAGTGCGCCCATGACGATGGGAGGAGACAGCATGAAGACCTTATGGACGGGCGTCGCGGCGGCGGCGGTTCTCGCGACGATCGGCGCGCCAGCCTGGGCGGCGAGCCCGCACGACGGCGCGTGGCGCATCGACCCCGCCCGCTCCTTCTGGAGCAATCGGGGCCAGCTCCCGTCCAACTTCAATCTGGTCGTCGACTTGAAGTTCAGCGACAACAAGCTTGTCTATCACTCGGTCAACAGGACGGATCCGGCGAAACCCTACATCAGCGATCACGCGACGACCCTGGATGGGGCGACCACCACGTTCGCCGACCAGGAGCGGTTCAATCAGGTCTCGGTGAAGCAGACGGATCCGGACAATCTGCAGGTCCTGAAGATGAAGGATGGCGACGTGATCGCTGGAGAGTTCTGGACCTTCAGCCCCGATGGCAAGACGGCGATCCGGCGTGGCGTGGGCAAGGCGCCGGACGGCAAGTCGCACGCCTATCAGGAATTCTTCGTCCATCAGTGATCGGACGCTACTCTGCGCGTGACGCGGCAAGGATCGGGGGAGACAACGAATGACGGCGTGCGCACGGGCTTTCCGCCGGGCTTCGGCCTGCGCGGCGCTGGCCGCCTCATTGGCGTCCAGCGCCGCCGTCGCCGGAGACAAGCACTCGGCCGAGGTGCTGTGGGACCGCTACGGCGTCCCGCACGTCTACGCCAAGAGCGTGCCGGACATGTTCTACGGCTTCGGCTGGGCGCAGGTTAAGAGCCACGGCGACGTCCTGCTCAGGCTCTACGCCGAAGGCCGGGGCCGGGCCGCGGAATACTTCGGACCGGCTGAACTCGACAGCGACCGGTGGATGGCGATCAACGATGTTCCCGGCCGCGCGAGCGAGTGGCTCGCCGCCCAGACGCCGGCCTTCCGGGAGAACCTTGAGGCCTTCGCCGACGGCATGAACGCCTACGCCAAGGCGCACCCCGAGGCTTTGTCGGAGGAGGCGCGACGGGTGCTGCCGATCTCAGCAGTCGACGTCGTCGGCTACGCGCACCGCCTGTTCCAGTACGTCTATATCGCGCCGGAAGCGGTGACGAAGCGGTTGCCGGCGGACGCGATCGGCGCGCCGGGCGCCGCCCGTCCGGACAACGGTTCCAACGGCTGGGCGATCGGCCCGCGCCGCTCGGCGGACGGCCACACCCTGATGCTGATGAACCCGCACCTGCCATGGGCGACGGGTTGGTCCACCTATTACGAAGCCCAGCTCACTGCGCCCGGGCTGAACCTCTATGGCGCGACCCAGATCGGCCTGCCGGTGCTGCGCTTCGTGTTCAGCGATCAGCTCGGCATCACCAACACCGTGGACCACACCAACGGCGTCACCTTCTACAAGATCACCCCGGCGCCCGGCGGCTATCTGTTCGACGGCAAGGTCCTGCCCTTCCAGACCCGCGACGTGACGCTCAAGGTTCGCCGCCCCGACGGCGGCCTGGACACCCAGACCCTACACATTCGATCCACAGTTCAGGGCCCGGTCGTGGGCGAGCGCGACGGGGCGCCGATCGCCATGCGCGTGGCGGGCTTGGACCGAGCGCACGCGCTGGAAGAGTACTGGAAGATGGAGACGGCGCCGAATTTCGCCGCCTATCAAGCGGCGTTGCAGATGATGCAGGTTCCCACCTTCAACATCATCTACGGTGACAAGGACGGGCACATCGAATACCTGTTCAATGGGCTTGTTCCCCGGCACGATTTCGGCGACCTGAAGTACTGGACTTCGACCGTTCCTGGAGACACATCTAAGACGCTGTGGAAGGACTATCTCAGCTACGGCGAGCTGCCGAAGGTCATCGATCCGCCTAGCTCGGTGGTGCAGAACTCGAACGATCCGCCCTGGGACGCCGGCTTCCCGAGCGTGATCGATCCTGTTCCCTATCGGGCCTATATCAGCCCCGACGCGCTCGAAGTCCGGATGGAACGTGGCGTGCAGTTGCTGAGCGGGCCGGCGAAGATCAGCTTCGATGAGCTGGTGCGCAAGCGCTGGTCAACCTACGCCCTGCTGGCCGACCGGCTGCTGCCTGACCTGAACGCTGAGGTCCAGGCCTCGGGCGACGACTTGGCGAAGAAGGCCATGGCGGTCCTCAACGCCTGGGATCGCACCATCGACGCGGACAGCCGTGGATCGCTGCTCTTCACCATGTGGGTCGATGCGATGAGGGCGCCCGACGGCGTGACGAACGTCGGCTGGCGCATCCCCTACGATATCCACCGTCCCCTGGAGACTCCGACAGGCCTCGCCGACCCGGCCGCGGCGCTCAAGGCGTTGGATGCGGCGGCGCAAGAGCTCCTGGCGGCGAAGGGCTCCCTGGACGCCGCGTGGTCCTCGGAAATGCGCCTCATCTGGGGGGGCAAAAACATGCCCTCCAGCGGCGGCTCGGGTAAGTACGGCGACATCAATGTCATCGACTATGGTCCCCCGAAGGATGGCGTGCGCGCAGCCAACTTCGGCGCCAGCTTCGTGGCCGTGGTCGACTTCGGCTCCCCGACACACGCCAAGGTGCTGATGTCTTACGGAGATTCGTCCCAGCCGGGCTCGCCGCACATGGGCGACCAGATCCCGCTCCTGTCCGCCAAGCAGATGCGCGACGCGTGGCGGACGCGGGCCGAGGTGGAGGCGAACCTGGAGAGCCGCGACGTGTTCTGAGGCGTCGGCGCCGCGTTCCGTCTCGGGGCGCTTGACGTTCCGCCGCGGCGGGGGTGCAAGAGCGGCCCATGGACGCCGCCCCCGACCTCATGGCTCTTGCCGACCTGTTCCCACACGCAAGCCGCTCCGAATGGCTGGCCCTGGTGGAGAAGACCCTCAAGGGCGCGAGCGTCGAGACTCTCGTCGCCTGCAAGTCTGACGGCCTGACGATCCAGCCGCTCTACACGGCAGAGGACGCTCCAGCCGTCGCGCCGACGGCGCGCGAGGCGACGGGGTGGGACATCCGCGCCGCTGTCGCCGCCGGCCCCGACGCCAACGACCAGGCCCTCGAGGCGCTCGCAGGCGGAGCGACCTCGCTGCTGGTGGATGCGCGCGACGGCGGCCACTCGCTCGCCCGCACGCTGGAGGGCGTGGTCACCGAGGTGGCGCTGGTGGCCCTCGACTCCGGCGACGCCGGCCTCGCTGCGGCCCACGCGCTGAATGCGAGCGCGAAGGCCTCGCCCGGCGCACGCCTCGCCTTCCACCTCGACCCTATGTCCGCGTTCGCCGTGGCCGGCGGCGAGGGTCAGGTCGCGGACGCGGCCAAGCTGGCGGCGCGGCTCGCGGAGACCTATCCCAAGGCGAGCCTATTCCTCGCCAGCGGCCGCGTCGTCCACGAAGCCGGGGGGACGGCGGCGGCAGAGATCGCCTTCGCGGCCGCCGCGGCGGTGGCCTACGCCAAGGTGCTCACGGCCGCGGGTCTCGACATGCCGGGGGCCTGGCGCAGGATCGTCCTTGGACTGAGCGTCGACGCCGAGCCGATCGGCGGCGTCGCCAAGCTTCGGGCGGCGCGGCGCGTGTGGGACCGCATCGCCAGCGCCTGCGGCGCGGCGGTTCCGGCCCATATCGAGGCGCGCTCCTCCCGGCGCATGCTCGCCCGCACCGACCATTGGACCAATCTGATCCGCCTGACCGCCGCCGGCTTCGCAGCCGCGGTGGGCGGCGCGGACGCCATCGCTCTGGGCGCCTTCGACGAGCCCCTGGGTCGAGAGCCGGAACTCCTCGCCCGCCGACAGGCGCGGAACATCCAGCTCATCCTGAAAGACGAAGCCCGGCTGGATGAAGCGGGCGATCCGGCCGCTGGGTGCTGGGCGCTGGAGGCCCAGACCGACTCCCTCGCCCGCGCCGCCTGGTCGCGCTTCGTCGCGATCGAGCGCCAGGGCTGCCTCGTCAACGCCCTCGCCTCCGGCTCGATCGCCGCCGACGTCGCGGCCGCGCGCGCCGACCTCGCGGCCGCCCTCGCCGACAAGAGCCGGCGCATGGTCGGCGTCACCGACTTCAGGCCCGCCGATCCGCCGCCGGACGAAAACGTCGGCGCAAGTCCGCCGCAGGACGCCGCCAACCCTCACTCTCCCCTCGCGCCCATCCGTCTCGAGGACCTCGCCGCATGAGCGCCTTCCCTGATTTCGCGACCCTGCCGTTCGATATCGTTCCGGCCGAAGCCGATGTCGGGCGCCCCGCCTACGACTTCGTCGACGGCTGGCCCGGCATCGCGCCCTTCGTGCGCGGCCCCTATCCGACGATGTACGCCACCAACCCGTGGACGATCCGGCAGTATGCGGGCTTCTCCACGGCGGAGGACTCCAACGCCTTCTATCGCCGCAACCTTGCGGCTGGGCAGATGGGCCTGTCGGTCGCCTTCGACCTCGCCACCCACCGCGGATACGATTCTGATCACCCCCGCGTGCGAGGCGACGTAGGCATGGCCGGCGTCGCAATCGACTCGATCCTCGATATGCGGACGCTGTTCTCCGGGATACCGCTCGACAAGATGAGCGTCTCGATGACCATGAACGGCGCGGTCCTGCCAGTCCTCGCGCTCTACATCGTCGCGGCCGAAGAACAGGGCGTCCCGCACAAGGCTCTCTCGGGGACGATCCAGAACGACATCCTCAAAGAGTTCATGGTGCGGAACACCTACATCTATCCGCCCCAGCCCTCGATGCGGATCGTCTCCGACATTTTCGCCTATGCGGCGAAGGAAATGCCGCGCTTCAACAGCATCTCGATCAGCGGCTACCACATGCAGGAGGCCGGCGCGTCGCTGGACCTCGAGCTCGCCTACACCCTCGCCGACGGCCTGGAATACGTGAAGGCCGGCGTCGAGGCGGGCATGGACGTCGACGTGTTCGCCCCGCGCCTGTCCTTCTTCTGGTGCGCGGGGATGGACTACTTCGGCGAGGTGGCCAAGCAGCGGGCCGCGCGCCTGTTGTGGGCGCGGCTGATGCGCGAACGGTTCGACCCCAAGGACGCGCGGTCGCTTTCGCTGCGCGCCCATACCCAGACCAGCGGCTGGAGCCTCGCGGCGCAGGATGTCTTCAACAACGTCGCCCGCACGACCATCGAGGCCATGGCGGCGGTGAGCGGCCAGACCCAGAGCCTGCACACCAATTCGCTGGACGAGGCGCTCGCCCTGCCCACGGACTTCTCCGCGCGCATCGCCCGCAACACCCAGCTGTTCCTGCAGGCGGAGAGCGGGCTGACCCAAGTGATCGACCTATGGGGCGGCTCGGCCCACGTCGAGCGTCGAACCTACGAGCTGGCGGCGCAGGCGCTCGCCCACATCGCCGAGGTCGACGCCGCCGGCGGCATGGCCCGCGCGATCGCCGCCGGCCTACCCAAGCGGCGGATCGAGGAAGCCGCCGCCCGCACTCAGGGCGCGATCGACTCCGGCGCGCAGGTGATCGTGGGCGTCAACCGCTTCCAGCCCGACGCGGAGGAAGAGATCCCGATCCTGACCGTGGACAACTCAGCGGTCCTCGCCAGCCAGCTGGCCAAGCTCGAGACTCTGAAGGCCGACCGGGACCCGGAGGTGACTGCATCCGCCCTGCAGGCGCTCGAGAATGGCGCCCGCGCCGACGCCAACCTCCTGGAGCTCTCGGTGGCGGCCGCCCGTGC
Organism: Caulobacteraceae bacterium; assembly: GCA_036276055.1. Lineage (GTDB taxonomy): Bacteria > Pseudomonadota > Alphaproteobacteria > Caulobacterales > Caulobacteraceae > Acaudatibacter. The sequence goes on along the minus strand of DATBEN010000071.1, from coordinate 5,719 downwards.
GAAGGCGACGGTCGGCGAGATCAGCCTGGCGCTCGAACGTGTCTTCGGCCGCCATCAGGCGCGGCCCGAGGTAGTCCGGGGCGTCTACTCGGAGGCTGTGGGGTCAGGCCCGAAGATCTCGAGGGCTAAGGCGATGATCGCCGACTTCCAGGCCGCCGACGGACGCGCGCCCTCGATCCTCGTGGCGAAGATGGGCCAGGACGGCCACGACCGCGGGCAGAAGGTGATCGCTACCGGCTTCGACGACCTCGGCTTCGCCGTGGAGGTCGGCCCGTTGTTCGCGACCCCGGCGGAGACCGCCAAGGCGGCGGTGGAGCGCGGCGTCCATGTGATCGGCGCCAGCTCCCTGGCGGCGGGCCATCTGACCCTCATTCCCGAGTTGAAGGCGGAGCTGGAGCGGCTGGGCCGCAGCGACATCATGGTGGTCGTGGGCGGCGTCATCCCACGCCAGGACTTCGACGCCCTCTACGCGGCAGGCGCCCGCCTGATCTTCCCGCCGGGCACTGCGGTTGCCGACGCGGCCGTCGCCATCCTCGACGCACTCAACGCCGATCTCGGCTACGCCCAGTCCAACGCCGCCGCCTAGAAGGGCGGCGGACGGCGCTCTATTCGGAGGCGAGACGCTTGGCCTGCTGGATCCAGTCGCTGCGGACGGCGCGGCCGCGCAGATTCAACGCCCGATCGAAGGCGGCGAGTTGATCGGAAGTCCATGACGCCAGCTGGTCAAACCGGGTGACGCCATGGGCGACGAGGCCCGCCGCGATCCGGGGACCGACGCCGTTCAGCCGGGTGAAATCGTCAGCGGCCTCTTCGGCTTCGGGGCCGGGAGCGACGATCGGATATCCGCCCGAGCCCGGCTTCTCCGAGGTCTCCGCCGGGATCTGGGCCTCGTATGTCGCCGTACGCGCTTCGGCGGGAGTCTCGGGCTCCAGGGCGATCCGTGGCATGCCCGCGGAATCTGAATTTACGAAGATCTCCGTCGCCTCGGCGTAGAGGGCATCCGCCTCGACCGTCTCGGGCGCGCTTCTCTTCACCTTCACCGTGCGCACGGTGATCGGCGTGGTGGTTGGCGTCGCCTCGGCCATCTCGTAGATGGCGGCCGACTCCCGGGCGGCTTCGAGGTCGGCCGAGCGCGCCAGCTTGTTCAACCACCACCAGGTCACCCCGGCCGTCGCTGCCGCGCCGAAGATGATCCAGAATGGGCTGGCGAGGCCGATGGGTAGTGTCATCGCGCGTTCCGCCTCGCGCCGGAACTCGCCCGGATCGCGGATATCGCTCGTCCAAGGCACTTCGGGACCTCCGTCGCCAGACCGATGCTGCAGCGCAGCAATCTACACGAATCGGCCTTGTGGATCAAATCACGTCCTGTCTGCCGCAGGGTTCCAAAGCGCCGACGCCGCAGCGGCGACCGATCGGGAGCGGCTCACGCCAATTCGCGGATTTCTATCCTCCCGCCCGGCTCTCCAAGCGTCGAGACGATCCAGTCGCCCGCCTCGCGGGCGGCGCCGGCGAGACTCCCGGGCGGATTGGCCACCACCATGGCGCATCCGTTCAATCGCATCGGATCGTGGAGCGCGCGCAAACGTAGCTCCGCCACAAGCATCGGCCGACCCGCGGCGGCGTCCTCCAGGTCGCTGCAGAGCGCATCGAAGCTGGCGAGGTCCTTGATCGGCGCCCAGACGGCCACCATCGCTTCGCGGTTTCGCGAGAGGACGCGCCCCATCGCTTCCGCGGCGCGGGCGCCGTCACCGCCGGCCTCGAACGGGGGATCGATCAGGACCAGCAGCGCCGCCGGTGATGCAGGCGCCCGTCGGACCGTCACAGCCCATCCGTCACCGGTGGCGATTTCGAGCCGGCGGAAGGGTGCGAGCGCGCCCGCCAGTTCGCGCGCCGCGTCGGGCCGCAGTTCGCAGGCCAGGGCGCGGTCGTCCTTCCTCAGGGTCTCGCCGATCAGCCACGGCGAGCCGGGATAGAACCGGACGTTCCGCCCGCGATTGAGGCGCCCGATTGCCTGGCGGAGCGGCTCCAAGGCGTCGGGCGCGCCAGTGGCGTTCATCAGCTCGAGCGCCGCCGCGCCCTCGCCGGTTCGCCGCGCCGCCTCGCCCTCGAGATCGTAGACGCCGGACCCGGCGTGACTGTCGATCGCGATGAAGGGACGCGTCTGACCCGTGAGTTCGGCAAGCAGCGCCAGCAGGACAGCGTGCTTGAACAGGTCCGCGAAATTACCGGCGTGAAAAGCGTGTTGATAGTTCATGAGGCTCCGGCTGAAAGACCGCGGACGTCCCAAGATCAAGCCCCGGCGGCGCCCGGGAACGTCGGCTAGCGGCGTCGCGTTGGCGTGCGTCATGGCCCGGGATGCGTTCGAGGAAGCCGCCGTCAGTCACGGACTGACCTATGTCCACGACTGTGACCCCGGCCTTCGCCGGGTGACGACCCCGAAGGGCGTCGTGGTCGAGGATGCCGAAGGTCGCGAGGTGCGCGACTCCGAGACGCTCGAACGGATTCGCAGGCTCGCCATACCGCCCGCGTGGACCGACGTGTGGATCTGCGGCGATCCGGACGGCCACATCCAGGCGGCCGGACGCGATGCGCGCCGACGCAAGCAGTACCGTTATCATGCGGGATGGCGCGCCTGCCGGGACGAGGCCAAGTACGAGAGCCTGCTCGCGTTCGGTGAGGCCCTTCCGCGGCTGCGCGAGCGGGTGGCGAACGACCTCGCCCTGCGCGGCCTGCCGCGCGAGAAGGTCCTCGCCGCTGTCGTGCGCCTGCTCGAGATGACCCTCATCCGCGTGGGCAACGACGAATACGCCAAGGCCAACAAGAGCTTCGGCCTCACCACCCTGCGCAAGCGCCACGTGACCCTGACGGGCGCCGGCGCGGTGTTCGAGTTTCGCGGCAAGAGCGGCGTAGCCCACAGGACCGGCTTCCACGACGCGCGGCTGGCGCGGGTGCTGCGCGGCTGCGAGGCGCTGCCCGGCCAGCGGTTGTTTCAATACGTCGACCACGAGGGCGCCCGGCACGTTATCGGCAGCCACGATGTCAACGCCTACATCCGCGAGGCTGCAGGTGAGGATTTCACGGCCAAGACCTTCCGCACCTGGGTGGGGACCCTGCTGGCGGCGCGCGCCCTGGCCCTGCAGCCGAAGCCCGAGACGGCGGCGCAGTCCAAGAAAGCGATCGCCACAGCGGTCAAGGCGGTCGCCGGCATGCTGCGCAACACGTCGGCGGTATGCCGCGCCTGCTACATCCACCCTACGGTGCTGGAAGCGTACGAGACCGGCGCGCTGCCTCCCGAGCTCGCCGGCGAGCCCCACGACGCCGAGGGCGCGCTCCTCGATCTAATGCGCGCCGGCCTTCCGCAGACCAAGGCCGCGGCCTGAAAGTGGGGGCCCTGGAGTCAGGACCTAGTAGTTGTGGGTGAAGCGGATGCTCATGTTGGACGTCCCCACCGCACTCAACTGCGAGAGAAGCTGGAGGCTGCGGCGCAGGGCGATCTCGATCTGGGTGGCCGTGTAGCCGCGGGCGTCGGTGGTGATCTCGAGATAGACGTTCTTCGTCACATACTTGCCAGCCCCGACGCCGGCGGCCCGGCCGGTCGTCTTGTCGGCGGCGTAAAACTGCAGCCGATCCAGCCGCGCCATCTTCTGCAGGCGGCCGAGCGGACCCGACCCGCCACCTCGCAGGGTGTTGATCGAGGCGGCGAGTTCGATGGCCTGCGCCGGAGAGATGTTGGTCGCCGAGGTCCCGAACAGCAGTCGGGCCAGCACCTCCTCCTGGGGAAGCGCCGGCGTGGAGCTGAAGACGATCTGAGGGTGCGCCGCGGTACCCGAAATGGAGACGTTGGCCGTCACGCCCTCCACGTTGCTGGTGGCGAGGATGTCGAGAGAGGGGTCCGGCGGGTCGGACCCGTTGAGATGGATCAGGCCCCGGCTGAGCGTGAGCTGGCGGCCGGCGAAATCGAAGTTGCCGCGCACTGCCGTGATGTCTCCGATCACCACCGGATGACGGACATCGCCTTTGATCGCCAGCGCCGCGGCCCACTCCGCCGAGAGGCCCATGCCCCGCACGATCAGGTGGTTGGAGCTGGAGATCGCCACATCCAGCTTCCAGCGGCTCGGCGGCCCGCCTGAGGATGGGGCAGCGTCGCTGGGCGTGATCGGGGTTCCAGGGAGCTCGTCCTTGCGCCGGACGCCCGTCAGCTCGGAGACATCCTCCGCCCCTGGACGCCCAATCTGGTAGCTGGCGTCATCGAGAGTGAGCTTGCCCGAGACGAGCGCCCCCGCCTTGCGGCTGTTGGTCGCCGTGATGTCCCCCGAAGCGGTGACGGACACCTGATCGCTGCGCGCGAGCCTGGCGTGCGAGAGCGACAGCTTGAGGTCGATCGGATAACCGTCGGCGCGGGAGAGGTCGACGAACCCGGACACGCCGATCGTCCCACTGCCCGCCTTGCCGGTCAGCTGGTTCACCTGCAGCCGGGCGCCCTGGAAGCGGCCGTCCACGAGGATGTCGTCGATGCTCGTGCCGACGCCCGCATTGGCGTAGCGCAGGCCCTCGCCCTTCACCACGCCCACCACGGTCGGCCGATCCAGGTTTCCGGAGACGTCGGCTCCGACCGCCAAAGGGCCGCTGAGGCTCTGGCCTGCGAAACCCGCGAGGCTCCAGAGCGCCTCGGCGGGGCCGTTCCAGCGGACTCCGCCCTGGAGCGGCGCCGCCATCACGCGGCGCAGGGGATCGCTGTCGGAGCCGAATGGACCCAGCGTCGCCTGCAGACGGCCAACCACCGCTCCTCGACGGCGCACCACGGCGTGGGCGAGCCCCTGCCGCGGCGTCAGCGAGGCGATAACGGCGATATCGACCGGCTCGGATTCTCCGGCCAGGCTGGCGCGGGCGAAGCGCGACACCTGCAACTGCGCCGATCCCGTCGGCGGGGAGCCATTGGCGAGGCTGAACGAGACGTCGCCGCTCGCCGAGCCGGACAAGCCCAGCCCTGGATCGAAGCCATCGGCGATCGCCAGATCCGCTTGTTCGAGCCGCGCCGAACCCGAAACGCCTGTGCGCGCCATTTGGCCGGCGAGGATGAGCCGACCCTTGGGAAACACAATGGTCGCTGGCGCAAGCCGCCAGGTTCCCTTTTCATGTCGAATGTCCGCCGCGTCGGCGAGCCGGATGGGTACGCCCCCGGCCGAACCACCGCCGGTCAGACGGGCCTCACCGGGGGAGAGGGCGGCATGGCCCTTGAAGTCGAACGGAGTCGCGCCACGACCCTTCAGAGCAAGGTCAGCCTGCCCCGACCTGTCCCACTGGCCCGACGCCCTCGCTTCGGCGAGGGTGATCCCGTTCCACCGCACCCCCCGGGCGCTCGCCTCCCCGCTCACCGCCGGAAGCCCTTTCTTGAGCAGGATCCGGGCATGGGCTTCACCGGAGCCCACGGTCAGTGGAGGATCGATCGGAAGCCGAGCGCCCTTGGCGTCGAGGGCGAGATCTATCGCCTGTACGCCCTGCGCCGGGGACAGTGTGGCGCCGCCTGAGAGACCGGCGCCGGAGATCTTCAGCCGTCCGGAGAACGGGCCGGCCTGCGTCTGGTCCACCTGGCCGGAGACAGTCAGCCCCCTGAGGCTCGCGCGGTGGATCTCGGCGTGAGCCAGGTTTCCGACGAGGCCGACGTCGGCGTCCAGCGCAAGGGGACCATAGGGAGACTGCGCGGCCGCCTGCGCTCGCC
>DATBEN010000070.1:0-3040 GCA_036276055.1 Caulobacteraceae bacterium | reverse complement strand
CTCGCCGTCGGTCACCGCCAGCTCCAGGCCGAGCGCGCCCGCAACCTCCGCCACCGACGGATCGGTCAGCACGTGGCGGCCCCGCACCACCACCTTGACGTCCCCCCCGCCCTCGGCGATCGCCGGAATGTCGGCGCGCTGCGCCGGATCGCTGGGATCGATCCAGCGGTACGGAATGCGGTTGCGCTCGGCGTAGACCAGCAGGCGCTGAAAAACCGGGGCGTCTTCGCGCGCGACGAGGGTCAGGGTGGTCTGCTGCCGCTGGATCAGCATCAGGCGGCGCGCGGCGAACGCCGGCAGCAGGATGTCGGCGATCTCCGGGTCGACCTGCGTCAGCTCCACGATCACGGGCTGGGGGATGATCAGCACCTCGCCCGGTTCGGTGACCACGCAGTCCGAGAAGGATGTCTGGCCAAGCATCAGCGCCAGCTCGCCGGTGAACTGGCCGGGCGACATGACGCCCAGCACCATGCCGGTCGGATCGCAGATCTGCAGGCTCGCCGAGTAGGTGTAGATAAACGGATAGGGGCGGTCGTCAGTGCGATACAGGGTCTCGCCCACTGCCACGGAACGTCGCTCGCCGCGCGCCTCGAGCCTCGCCAGCAGCCGCTCCGGCAAGGGCTCGTTCCCTCGCCGCTTGAGTTCGTCGTAGCTCAGGCCTTCGAACATCGGCCAAATTCTCCGTGCGGGCCGCGCGCCTCCACTAGCACGCCAGGGCCTGGCCGCGTGCCTTCACAGCATGGTGCGGATTTGGGGGCCGATTGGAATAAGCCATATCCGGCTCCGTGCCTTCTGCCGGCGCGATGGAATAGACAATTCCGCCTCCTTACGAAACGCCGTCCGGCTCGCTGGCGGCCCAACGGAGGATCGCGGAATGAGTGCTCAAGTTGTCCTGATCACGGGCGCGCTGACTGGCATCGGCCGCGCCGCGGCCGTGGCCTTCGCCAGGAAGGGCGCGAAGATCGTCGTGTCCGGGCGTCGTGACGAGGCCGGCGCCGCGCTTGCCAAGGAACTGCGTGACCTCGGTTCGGAAGCCGAGTTCATCAACGCCGACGTCCGCAAGGAAGACGACGTGCGCGCCCTGTTCGACAAGACCGTCGCGCGGTTCGGCCGTCTCGATGTCGCGGTCAATAACGCCGGCACCGAAGGTCAGGTCGGCCCGATCACCGACCAGAGCGCCGAACGCTACGCGGCGACATTCGACACCAACGTCCTGGGTGTGATTCTCAGCATGAAGCATGAAGCGCGCGTGATGCAGGCTCAGGGCGCGGGCGCCATCATCAATATCTCCTCCACCTACGGCCACGAAGGGGCGGCGGGAGCGTCCGTCTACGTCGGCAGCAAGCATGCCGTTGAAGGCATCACCAAGTCGGTGGCGCTCGAGCTCGCCAAGTTTGGAATTCGGGTGAACGCCGTTGCGCCGGGGCCGGTCGACACCGGCATGCTCACGCGGTTTACCGGAACGCCTGAGAACAAGGCCGCCTTGGCGGCGACTGTACCCATCGGCCGCCTGGGTCGCCCAGAAGAGGAGGCTGACGCCATCGTCTTCGTTGCGTCGGACGAAGCTTCCTTCATCACCGGCCATGTCCTGAATGTCGACGGCGGGAAGACCGTCAACTGACCCGGCGCAGGCGGGGAGCCCCGTCACCACTGTCGGCGGAGGGGTGAACTTATATTCCGCACCGTTGGAAGAAGGCGTGACGAAGGTTATGTCTTATTCCAACGGAGCGCCAAATGGACAGACTCGCGGCCCTCGAGATTTTCGTGGGCGTCGTCGACACCGGCTCGTTCTCTGCTGTCGCCAGACGTCAACGGATCGGGCAGCCGGCGGTTTCGAAAGCCGTCGCCCAGCTCGAGCAGTGGCTGGGCGTCGGCCTGCTGATGCGGTCGACCCGCAGCGTGGTCCCGACCGAGGCGGGCCGGATCTTCTATGAGCGAGCAAAGCGGACGATCGAGGATGCCGATGAGGCAGTGATGGCGGCGCGAGGGAGCGCGTGCGGCCTCTCAGGCAAGCTGCGCGTGTCGACTTCGGTCTGTTTTGGACGGCTGCACGTCATTCCGTCCCTTTCGTCTTTCCTGGCCCAACACCCTGGGCTCGAACTGGATCTTGTCCTCGACGACCGCTTTGTGGACCTGGTGAACGAAGGGGTCGATGTCGCGCTTCGAGCGGGCGCGATGCCGAACTCGAACATGACCGCCCGCCGGATCGCCGAAGGCCGCAGCGTGGCCGTGGCCACGCCCGCCTATCTGCAGCGCCACGGAACTCCGATGTCGCCCGACGAGCTGAGCAGTCATCAGGCCATCATTCTTACCCGGGGCGGCGGGCGCGATTCCTTCACCTTTCGGAAGGACGACGCCGAGATGTCGGTGACGCTTCAGGGCCGGCTGAAAGTGACGCAAGGCGAGGGCCTGCGAGAGGCTGTGATTTGTGGTCTCGGCCTGGCGGTGACGTCGGAATGGCTATTCACTCCGGAGATCAAATCCGGACAGGTCGTGCCGCTCCTGCAGGACTGGACCTTGCCGACGACCAGCCTGTCCGCTGTCTACCCGGCAGGGCGGCTCGCCAGCACCAAGGCGCGCGCGTTCGTCTCGTTCGTCGAGGCGTTCATGGCGGCCTGAACCCGCACTTGGCTGTCTTTGCGGCGGCCAGGTCCCGTCAGCGTGCAAATATTGGCTAACACCCTGGCAAGGTTTTGGCGCACACTCGCTGCAACAAACCGTCACACAACCGCAACGGGTTGAAGAGGAAATGTCTGTCGACCCGAAGACGATCACCGTCTTCATGGATCCCAGCGCGTCGGGAGAAAGGCGCGCTGCCCAGGCGGTCGCACTGGCCCGGCGCTGGGACGCCCATCTCGTCGGCGTCTATGTGAAGTTCAAGGGCGTGAGCCATCACCCATCGATGGCCTATGCCCGCAGCGAAAAGGCGATCGCGGACGTCATCGCCCACGAGCAGCGGGTGGCGGACGCCTGCGAGTGTGCGACCACCGAGGTTGGAGACCATTTCCGGGCGCTCTGCGCCCGACTGAACGTCTCCTGT
>DATBEN010000069.1:0-11228 GCA_036276055.1 Caulobacteraceae bacterium | reverse complement strand
CATCTCCGCCGCCCCCGGAAGATCGGCGAGGTTCTCGAGTCCATAGTGGGCGAGAAAGGCCTCGGTCGTTCCCCAGGTGACGGGACGCCCCGGGCTGCGGCGGCGACCGCGCATGCGCACCAGCCCCACCTGAAGCAGGGTGTCGAGCGTCCCGTGCCCTGAATGTACGCCGCGGATGGCGTCGATCTCCGCCCGCGTCACCGGCTGGTGGTAGGCGATGATGGCCAGGGTCTCCTGGGCGGCGCGGGACAGGCGACGCGGCTCCTCCCGCTCCTTGGTCATCAGAAAGGCGAGGTCGGGCGCGGTGTTGAACCGCCAACCAGAGCCGACCTGCGACAGGATCACGCCGCGGCCCTGGCAATGCTCGGCCAGGCTCCTCAGGGCGTCGGGGACGTCGGCTCCCGAGGGAAGGCGTTCTGCGAGATCCTCGACGCTCAGGGGTTCGGCGGCGGCGAACAGCAGCGCCTCCACCATCCGCTCGACATCGACGCCTTCGCTCACGTGGCGACGCTCGCCCGAAGGTACAGCGGATCGAAGTGGGCCGCCTGCTGCAACTCAAGGTCGCCTTCCTTGGCCAGCTCGAGAGCGGCGGACAGGGTCGAGGCCACGCGAGAGGCTGCGCTTGCGCCCGCGCAGTGGCCGGATGGCGCGACCTTGGGCAGGGCGGTCCATTCCCGCAGGGTCGGAAGGAGCGTCCGAAGTCGCTCACGCGCGTCGTCCAGGCGATAGGCTTCCACCTGCGGTGGTCGATAGCTGCGCGCCTCGTCCCGCGTGCGGATCTCGGCGTAGGCGGTCATCAACTCGAAGAGGTCGCCTTCGAGCCGCCGCGAGACGACCGTCACCGCCTCGGGATCGCCACGCGTAAAGACGTCCCGCTTAAGCTGCGGGCGGACCGCAAGCGCCTCGGCAGCGCGACGGATCGCGTCGAGCCGAGCCAGGCCGAACGCCAGCTGCGCCGCGATCTCCTCGGCGGGGCGCTCGGGTTCCTGCGGTCGCTCGGCCTTGGGCAGGAGGAGCCGCGACTTCAGGAAGGCGAGCCATGCCGCCATCACCAGATATTCCGCCGCCAGGGCGAAGCGCAGGCTTCGGGCGGCGCGGACGAAGGCGAGATACTGTTCTGCCAGACGCGCGATCGAGATCTGCAGCAGGTCGACCTTCTGCGACCTCGCCAGGTCGAGGAGGACGTGCAGCGGCCCTTCGTACGGACCGAGGGCGACGATCAGCGCCTCGCCGTCCGCGGCGGCGGACTCTACCGCCTCGAAGGCGAGGCCCGGCTGGACGTAGGCGTTCACTTCGCCCCTACTCCAAGAGCGGCGCTCAGCCTTGCCCGGGCCTGGCGTTCGTCCACGGGTTCAGGCGACGCCGGCCGACGCGCCAGGGCGCTCCGGGCGCGCTCAGCAGCGCGGCCGGCGAGCACCTCAGCGCCGGAGGCGACCTCCCGCATCTCCTCGAGAACGCCGTTGCAGTGCAGGACGAGGTCGCAGCCGGCGGCCAGCGACGTTCTGGCGCGGTCCCGGAGCCCGCCGCTGAGGGCCTTCATGGAGAGGTCGTCGCTGATCAGCAGGCCGTCGAAGCCGATCCGCCCGCGTATGACCTGCGAGACCACCTCCGGAGAGGTGGTGGCCGGCTGCTGCGGATCGATCGCCGCGAAGACCACGTGTGCGGTCATGGCCATCGGAAGGTCCGCGAGCCGCCGAAACGCCTCGAAGTCGATGCGGTCCAACTCGTCCAGGCCGGCGCGGACGACTGGAAGCGCTTCGTGACTGTCGGCGCCGGCGCGACCGTGGCCAGGAACGTGCTTGACCACGGGCAGCACGCCGCCCGCCATCAGCCCCTCCGCGGCGGCGCGCGCCAGGCGGGCCACCTCGGTCGGCTCGTCGGCATAGGCGCGATCGCCGATGATGTCGTGTGCGCCGGAAGCCGGGACGTCCGCCACGGGGAGGCAGTCCACATCGATCCCCAAGGCTGTCAGGTCGAGCGCCATGAGCCGAGCGGACAGTCGCACGAGCTCACGCCGGGTGTGCGGGTCCGCGACGGCTTGGAACGCGCGCGCCGGCGGATAAGCCGGCCAATGCGGCGGACACAGCCTCTGAACCCTTCCGCCTTCCTGGTCGATGAAGATCGGGGCGTCCTCGCGCTCCGCGAGCGCCCGCAGGATGCTCGTGAGGGCCCGGAGCTGGTCAGGGCTCCCAACATTCCGCCGGAAGAGGATGAACCCCCACGGCCGCGCCTCGCGGAAGAAGGCCTCCTCTTCCGCTGTCGGGGTGAGGCCGGAGAGGCCGAAGATGCAGGCGAGCGTCACCTGACGAAGCAGGTCCGGCCGGCAGCCTTGAGGCGGTCACACGCGGCCTGGGCCGCCTCGCGCGAGGCGAAGCCGGTGATGAACGTCCGGAAGAGGACCGCGCCATCGTGGTCGAGCGGGACCACCCTCTTGCCCTTGCCGGCCAGCGGTCCTGGCGCGGCGGCGGCGGCCGCACTCCAGCCCTGGTCCGCCTGAACCTGCGAGGAGAAGGCGCCGATCTGGATCTCGGCCCCGCCCGTCGCCTCCGCGACCTTCACGGGCTTGGCGGGTTTGGCCGCCGCCTTGGCGTCGGAACGCGTCGAGCGGTCGATGAGCGCGCCGAGGGGATCGCCGCCGGCGGACTCGGCGGCAGGCTTGTGCTGCGCCTGTGGGACCGCGGCGGCTTCCTGATGGGGCGTCATCGCCGCGACACCCGTGGGGGCGCTCGCCGGAACCGGAGCGGCCTCAGTCGGGCGCGGCGTCGGCTGCTCAGGCGCAGGAGCAAAAGTCGGCGGCGGAGGCGGCGCCCCCGTGTCCTTGTAGATCGACAGGCCGGCCGCCGGGTTGGGGGGCTCCGACTGCGGGGGCGCGGCCACCCGCACATCCCGCAGCGGCGCGCCGACGGGCTGGGGCGCATCGCCGGCGCCCCGGGTCCCTGACCGGTAGAGCCAGAACACGCCAGCTCCCGCCACCAGCAAGACGAGGATGCTGATGATCAGCGTCACAGGCGCAGGGCGGCGCGGCCGCGCCTCTGCCGTGCGCCGGCCAAGGGTGAGCGGCGGCTCTTGAGCCCCCCCATAACTGCGTCGATCGGTATCCGCCATGAACGCTCCGGAAGCCCGACCGGTCCGCATGGCGAACCGGCGAATCGCCCCCCCAGTCTAGCCCGCGAGGGCTAGCGGTCACTATTGACGCCGATGTGTGAAGGGAGGGTTGAGCCCGCCCTCAGGCCCACGGTTCGAGGTGGAACAGCCGGCGGTGCTCCTCGATCGCATACCGGTCTGTCATCCCTGCCATGTAGTCGCAGATAACCTGGGCGCGTCCCGCCTCGTCCATATCGCGAAGCCGCAGACACCACTCCGCGGGAAGGACGTCCGGCTCGGCCAGGAACAGGGCGAACATCTGGGCGAGCATCCGGCGCGCCTGGCTGCGGGTGCGGTTCACGCGCCAATGGCGGTACATCCGTTCGTGCAGGAAGGCGCGAAGCCGGGCCAGGGGTTCGACCAGGTCCGAGGAAAAGGCGACGAGCGGCCGGCCCAGTCGTCGAACATCCTCGGCCGAGGCAACGCCCGCCTCCGCCGCCCGTCTGCGGGTCTCGCGCAGCACGTCGTCGACCATCACTCCGATCATCCGACGCACCATCTCCAGCCGGACGAGGCCTGGCTCGAGCCGCGGATGGTCGTTCCGCACGCCAACGAGGACCGGCCCGACGAGCGGCACGACGGCCAGCTCGTCGAGATCGAAGACATGCGCCTGCACGCCGTCGTCCACATCGTGGTTGTTGTAGGCGACGTCGTCGGCGATGGCGGCGACCTGGGCCTCCGCCGAAGGCCATTCGTCGAGGTCGAGCGGGAAGCGTGCGTCGAAAGCCGCCACCGGCGCCCACACCGGCTGATCCAGGCGCGTCGCGACAGGACCATTGTGCTTGATGATGCCTTCCAGGGATTCCCAGGTGAGGTTGAGCCCGTCGAAGGCCGGATAGCGCCGCTCGATCTCGACCAGCACCCTGAAGGTCTGCACATTGTGGTCGAACCCGCCGAAGCCCTTCATCTGGCGCTCGAGTTCGTCTTCGCCCGCGTGGCCGAACGGCGGATGGCCAAGATCGTGACCAAGCGCGATAGTCTCCGCGAGGTCGGAGTCGAGGCCAAGCGCGCGGGCAAGCGATCTGGCGATCTGCGCCACCTCAAGCGAGTGGGTCAGCCGGGTCCGATAGTGGTCGCCTTCGTGCGCGACGAAGACCTGCGTCTTCTCCTTGAGACGCCTGAACGCCGAGGCGTGGATGATCCGGTCCCGATCCCGCTCGAAGGGGGTGCGGGTGGCGCTCGGCGGCTCGGGGTGAAGGCGTCCGCGGGATCGCGCCGGATCGGCGGCCCAGGCCAGCCGCGTCGCGCTTCTGGTCTCTGTCATTGGAGCCCCGCTCCCATGGGCCTTGGCGTAGACGCCTGCACGCCTCCATATAGCGTGGGTAAGCAATTGGAATGCCGATGAGCGATCTCACCCTGGCTCCCGTGCGGGGGTCTACCGCGCCAATCACCCTTTCGGAGGCCGCCGCCCGGCAGATTCGCGAGATCGGCGCGAGAGAGGGCCGTCCCCTCATGCTGCGCGTGGCGGTCGACGGCGGCGGTTGCTCGGGATTCCAGTACCGCTTCGACCTCGTCGAGGTCGCCGAGCCGGACGACCTGCGGGTGGAGCGCGACGGCGCGGCCGTTCTCGTCGACGCCATCTCCCTCCCCTTGGTGAACGGCTCTCAAATCGACTTCGCCGAAGAACTTGCGGCTTCGGAATTCCGCGTCCGCAACCCGAACGCCAAATCGAGCTGCGGCTGCGGCGTAAGCTTTACCGTCTGACGTACGCCAAGGGGGGCAAGCATGGACGGTGGGCTGCGATGAAGATCGCCACCTGGAACGTCAATTCGGTCAATGCGCATCTGGAAACGGTGCTGGGCTGGTTCGCGGCCGAGCGTCCCGACGTGGCTTGCCTCCAGGAACTCAAGTGCGTGGACGAGAGGTTCCCGACCGAGGACTTCCAGCGGCTTGGCTACAACGTCGCGACCAACGGGCAGAAGACCTACAATGGCGTGGCCGTTCTCTCGCGCACGCCGCTGGAGGATGTCGAGAAGGGACTGCCCGGCGATCCGTCGGACGACCACGCGCGATATCTCGAAGCGGTGGTGTCAGGCCCCCATCCGCTGCGGGTCGCCTCGATCTACCTGCCCAACGGCAATCCCATCGGGACGGAGAAGTTCGACTACAAGCTGGCATGGATGCGTCGGCTCGAGGCCCACGCCCGGAACCTGCTGGCCCTCGAGGAGGTGCTTGTCCTGGCCGGTGACTACAACGTCATCCCCGAGCCCGCAGACGCCGACCAGCCAGGATCCTGGCTGGGCGATGCGCTGTTTCAGCCCCAGACGAGGGGGGCGTTCCGGACGCTGAGGTGGCTGGGCCTGACCGACGCCTACATGGCGGCCGATGGCGCGCCGGGCGGATACACGTTCTGGGACTACCAGGCGGGCGCCTGGCGGCGGAACCACGGCATCCGCATCGACCACCTCCTCCTGTCGCCGGCCGCGGCCGACCGACTTCGGAGCGTGACCATCCACAAGGACATGCGGGCGGCCGACAAGCCGTCCGACCATGTCCCCGTGGTGGCCGAACTGGAGATCTGATCCCGCCGCCGACGGATCAGAGGTCGGCGTAGACGTGCCGCTCCGCCTTCATCCCCGGATGGGTGACGGCGCCGAGGTGGGCGGGTCCCACAGACCTGGCGAACTTCCACAATGCGCCCGAGCCGTATGACGTCTCCCGCGGCGTCCAGTGCCGCTTGCGGTTCTCCAGTTCGATCGGATCGACTTCCAGGTCGATGGTCCCTGCATCGGCGTCGATGGCGATGATGTCGCCATCGCGCACCAGGGCGATCGGGCCGCCGTCCTGCGCCTCGGGACCGATGTGGCCGACGCACAGCCCTCGCGTACCGCCGGAAAAGCGCCCATCGGTCACCAGGGCCACCTTGTCCCCTCGCCCCTGTCCGGCCAGGGCCGCGGTCGTCGAGAGCATCTCCCGCATGCCGGGACCGCCCTTGGGGCCCTCATACCGGATCACCAGCACATCGCCGTCGCGATAATCGCCCCGCTCGACCGCCGCGAAGCAGGCCTCCTCCCCGTCGAAGATCCGCGCCGGGCCGCGGTGACGCCGGTGGGACGTCATCCCCGCCACCTTCACGATCGCGCCATCGGGCGCGAGACTTCCCCAGAGGCCAACGACACCGCCGGTCGGCGAGAGCGGGCGGGTCGCCGGGCGCATCACCTCCTGGTCGTCGCGCCACCGCACGTCAGCGACGTTCTCGGCGAGCGTCCGGCCCGTCACCGTGAGGCAGTCGCCGTGCACGAGGCCGGCGTCCAGGAGGGTGCGCAGCAACATCGGCACGCCCCCCGCCTCTCCCATGTCGCGGGCGACGAATCGGCCACCGGGCTTGAGGTCTGCGAGGTAGGGAGTCCGCCGCATGATCTCCGCCACATTGCGCAAGGTGAAGTCCACGCCGCACTCATTGGCCATCGCCGGCAGGTGCAGGGCGGCGTTGGTCGATCCTCCGGTGGCGGCGACGACGACCGCGGCGTTCTCGAAGGCCTCGCGTGTGCAGATGTCGCGCGGTCTGACGCCGGATTCGATCAACCGCACGACGGCCTCGCCCGACGCCTCGGAATAGCGGTCGCGGCCCGTGTCCGGCGCCGGCAGGGCGGACGAGTACGGCAGCGCCAGACCGATCGCCTCGGAGACGCAGGCCATGGTGTTGGCCGTGTACTGGCCCCCACAGGCGCCGTCCCCGGGGCAGGCGACCTTTTCCAGCGCTTCGAGCTCTTCGTCCGACATGCGTCCCGCCGAGTGCTGCCCGACGCCCTCGAACACGTCCACGACCGTCACGTCGCGTCCGCGGAACCGTCCCGGCATGATCGAGCCGCCGTAGACGAAGACCGAAGGCACGTTCAGACGAAGCATGGCCATCATCATGCCCGGCAGGCTCTTGTCGCAGCCGGCGACGCCCACGATGGCGTCATAGCCGTGTCCGCGCACGGTGAGCTCCACGGAGTCGGCGATGAGCTCCCTGCTCACCAGGCTGGAACGCATCCCCTCATGGCCCATGGCGATGCCGTCGGTGACCGTGATTGTGCAAAACTCGCGAGGCGTGGCGCCCGCGCTCTTCACGCCGCGGCTGGCGGCGTGCGCCTGGCGCATCAGGGTGGTGTTGCAGGGCGCGGCCTCGTTCCAGCAGGAGACGACGCCAACGAAGGGCTGGGCGATCTCCCGCGTCCCGAGCCCCATCGCGTAGTAGTAGGATCTGTGTGGAGCCCTTGAAGGCCCTTCGGTCACGTGGCGGCTGGGGAGGCGGGACTTGTCCCAACGTCCATCTTGGGTCTTGGTCATCTCAACTGGCCGATCTAGAGGAGCCGCCTACCTAACCGAGCGCCGCCGATGGCGCAAAAGCCGGAAGCGAGACCTGCAGTATGGACCTTCGGAAAGTTCCGGTGGGCGTGAACCCGCCGGGAGAGGTCAACGTCGTGATCGAGGTCCCCATCGGCGGAGAGCCGATCAAGTATGAGATGCACAAGGAATCGGGGGCCCTGGTGGTCGACCGCTTCCTCTACACGGCGATGCGCTATCCCGGGAATTACGGGTTCATCCCCCACACCCTCTCCGACGACGGCGACCCCTGCGACGTCATCGTGGCCAACACTCGCGCCATAGCGCCGGGCGCCATCATGAGCTGCCGCATCGTGGGCGTCCTGCGGATGGAGGACGAAGCCGGCGGGGATGAGAAGCTGATCGCCGTGCCGAGCGCCAAGCTCACTCCGCGCTATGACCACGTGAAGGACTACACGGACCTCGCGAACATCACCTTGCGCCAGATCGAGCACTTCTTCGCCCACTACAAGGATCTCGAGCCCGGGAAGTGGGTGCGGATCCTTGGCTGGGGCGACGTCGAGGCGGCGCTGGGCATCGTCGAAGCGGCCATGACGAGAGCGGCCGTTCAATAGGGCCGTCGGATCGGGCTGCGACGCCCGACGCCGATGGAAGGCTCTGGCGCCAGGAGTTCAGAAAATGCCGACCCGCCGGAAGGATGCGCTTTTCCGGCTGAGGTTGCGGGAAGCGCCTCGCGGCGTGGCGGCGAGGATCATCCCGCGCAGGTTGGCGAGAGCAGCCCTGGGCGCGCTCGGGCTGGCCAGCGCGGTGGCAGCCTGCTCGCCGGCTCTGTCTCGCGATCCACCCAGCGCCGTCCGCCCGGTCGCGGCGCGCCTCCCAGACGGCCGGAGACTGACCTTTCGCTGCTCCGGCCAGGGCGGCCCGACGGTGATCTTCGAGTCAGGCTGGGCTGCGGACTCGGCGGCATGGGTCCGGGTCCTGCCGATGGTCGCGTCCTCCCGGCGGGCGTGCGCCTATGACCGGGCGGGCTATGGCGCGAGCGATCCGGGCCCCGATCCGCGGGACGCGTCAGCGATCGTCGGCGATCTCCACGCCGGCCTTCGCGCCGCCCGTATCCGCGGCCCGTACATCCTCGTCGGGCACTCGGCGGGCGGGCTGTACGTGAGACTGTTCGCCGCCAGATATCCCCACGAAGTCGTCGGCCTCGTCCTCGTCGATCCGAGCGTCGAGCATCAGGACGCCCGCGTCGCCGCCGTGTTCGGCCCCGGCGCGGGCTCTGTCGCTCCGCTGCAGCAACGCGCCGCCCGATGCCTCGCAGCCGCTCGTAATGGGCGCCTGCCTTCGGCTGACCCGACGCTCTCCGTCTGCACGCCGCAGGGACGAGCGCCGGGGGCCGGCTCGCTCGTCGACTTGTGGAGCGCCGAGTCATCGGAGATCGACACCCTCTTCACGACCTCCTCCGACGAGGTGCAGCGGGAGGCTGAGAGCCTCGGCGATCTGCCGCTCGTCGTGCTTACCGCCGCCGGTTCGACGCAGGGTCAGAACCCGGGCCTCGCGGTCTGGGCCCAGCTCCATCGGGAGGTCGCGGCGACGTCTAGCCGTGGATCAGCGCGGCTGGTGGATCGGTCAACCCATCTGATGATGTTCCAGCGCCCCGACGCGATCGTTAGCGCGATCGACGACGTCGCCGAAGGGGCCCGTCGGCGTCAGTAGGCGGCGGGGTGGAAGGCGAAGATGAGGACCGTCCTCATCAGGATCTTGATGTCGAGCACCACCGACCAGTGCTCGATGTATTCGAGATCCTTGTCGATCCGAGCGGCCATGTCGGCGATGTCTTCGGTGCGTCCGCGCAGCCCACATACCTGAGCCAGGCCCGTGAGGCCGGGTTTGGCCATGAACCGACGGTCGTAACGCGAGATCTGCTCCCCGTAATAAACGTCGTGAGCGAGGGCGTGCGGCCGGGGACCAACCAGCGACATCTCACCCTTCAGGACGTTCAGCAGTTGGGGAAGTTCGTCGATGCTCGTGCGTCGGATGATGCGTCCGACCGGGGTGATGCGGTCGTCGTCACGCACGGCCTGGACGATGTTGGGTCCGTCCTCACAAACGCGCATGGAACGGAACTTGTAGATGACGAAGGAGCGGCCGGCGTAGCCCGTGCGGCGCTGGCAGAAAACCGGCCAGCCACGCGACTCGAGCACAATCAGCAGGGACACAAGGAGCAGGAGAGGCGAGAGGATCAGCAGCCCGAATCCTGCGCCCAGAACGTCAATCATCCGCTTGAGCGGATCCATCGCCACGCGACGAACATGCGGTTGGACGGCAAGCGCACCTTCGTCCAACCAGGATTCCGGAAGGTCACGAGGCATCGTCATCGCCGGTCAACGACAACATTGTTCATACTTACCCCGCTTCATCGGCAAGGTCGCACCGCCTACCGAAACAAGGCGACCATCGCATTTCACTACAGATCCGCAACCCAGCCCCCTAGGCAGTGATCCTTACTTAGCCCCCTGGGCTGCCGAACAGGCAAATTCTACACGATTTTCTCCGGCCTTGGAACCTCCGTTCCCGACCGGCCTCAATGACGGTCACCCTCCGCGATGGTGAAGGCCCAAGGCCCGTGGCCCCGGCGATGACCATCAAAACGAGCGAAGTTCGCTCAAGTTGCGTCGGTCTCGTCACGCTTTTTCTGGCGGCTCCGCGCCCCGGTCAGGCCGCGGCCGCAGCCAGCGCTTCGGCCCGCTTCGAACCAATCAGGACATCCCGGGAATTCGCGGGCATGGCTTCGATCAACGCCGGAATGAGGTTTTCCATAGCTGCCCTGGACTCCGAGGGATCGGCGTCCGCCACGGAGAACCGGGCCAGCACCCCATCGGCGATATCGCCACGGAGGGCGGTCGCAAGACGGTCTTCCTGTTGTTGAAGGTGGGTCGACGGCAGATATTCGCCGAGCCTCGACCAGTATAGGATCGCTTCCCTTCGGTCAGGCGCCTGCGCAATCAGACTTCGGCCAGGCAGCGTCACACCGTGAGTCAAATCTATCTCAACAGGATGATTCTGCATGATCGCGTAGCCGAAGAACGGATAACAGATTTCCGGCCGGTGCAACTGAAGTTTATCGTCTTGAGTATTTCCGTAGGCCAGCAGCATCATCACCTCCGGCCCGCCTTGGGAGGACGAATATACCCGACCGACAGTCTGTCCATACAGTTGCGCCGCCAGGCTGTCTTCGCGAGGCGCAACAAGGTCAGAGACGTCCCGCGCGGTGTACGGACCGAAACGATATGGAATGATCGACGCGAGGGTGCGTTGCCGGAGCAAGGAGACGCGCCGTCGCGGCTCGAGCGCGTAGGCCGCGCCAGCGCCGCCCAGGCAAAGGGCGCCAACCAAAAGGTCCCGACGGGTCGTCACGCCCGAGCCCCGGCCGCCCGCCAGCGACGGACGCCGTACGCCGCCGCCCGGTCGATCGCGAAGACGCACAGGATCGCCACGGCGAAGAGGAAGATGCCGGCCGTGAAATGAAGAAATCCCTGCGCCACATCGTTACCCGCATAGTACGTCAGCAAGATGAGGGTCATGATGCGTAGAATATTCGCTACGACCGCCACCGGAATCACAAGGACAGTCATCACGATCGAATATAGGATGTTCGATCCCCGCACGAGATGGATATAGAGCAGGCTCACAGCGGTTAGCCCGACAATCGAATTCATCCCAGAGCAAGCGTCCTCGACCAGCAGCTGGTACTGAGCGACAAAGATCGTCACGCCCTCTCGAGCGACCGGCAGGCCGAACACGGCCAGAGCTGA